>NZ_DGMH01000066.1:101534-111224 GCF_002388305.1 Sulfitobacter sp. UBA4523 | reverse complement strand
ACCGCCAGCCTTGGGTGTGTGGTTTAGAACTTCATGCTGACAGAGATGGACGCAGAGCGACCCGGTGCCACATAGACGAACGGCGTGCCGGAGCGGTACAGCGCGTCATAGTAGGTTTCATCCAGCACGTTATCGATGCGGAAGTTGACCGAGGCATCATCCGTGATGTGGTAATCCGCCATCAGGTCAAAGCGCCAGTAGCTGGGCAGCTCGTTGCCGTTGGTCGCCGCGAATGTGCCGCCCTGAACGCTGCCGCGCCATGTGGCTTGGCCGCCAAAGCTCCACTGGTCGTTATAGTCGTAACGGGCCAGTACGTTGAACTGCTCGTGCGCGATATTCGCGAACTCTTCGCCGACGTTGTCGGGGTTGCTGCTTTTCAGCACTTCGCTGTCCATCAGGGTCGCACCGCCGAACAGGCTCAGCTTTTCGGTGATGTTGCCGCCAAAGCCCAGTTCGATCCCGCGGACGCGGTATTCGCCGGTCGCGGTGGTCACAACAGGTGCGCCGCGGCCGCCTGTGCTTTCACGGGCGTTGTCCTTGGTGGTCTGGAACAGCGCAGCGGTGGCGGTCAGGTTGCCGAATTGCCATTTGGTGCCCAGTTCGATCGCGGTGTTTTCTTCAGGCTCCAGCAGCAGGTTCGAGGAATCGATCCCGTTGTAGCTGCCGCCGCCTGCGTCCAGCTCATCCCCGACAGGGTTGGTGGAGGTGGCATAGGACAGGTAGATCGACCCGTTGTCGCGGGGTTTCCAGACAACACCGGCATTCCAGTTGAACATGGTGTCATCGCGCGACAGCGTATCGGCACCGGCTTCCGTGGTGGTCCGGCTGACGCTGTAGTCATCCAGACGGGCACCAAGGTTCAACTGCCACTGGGGGTTAAAGGTGATCGTGTCGTTCAGATACAGCGACCGTGTGGTGACATCGGTCAGCGTCGCATCGGCGCTGCGGACAGGTGTCGCTGTGGAACAGCCGCTGACATCGGGGTTGTAGATCGCGACAGAGCACCCCTCGAGACGGTCCTCGGCAGTGCCGCCGCCCACTTCGGAGGATAGGCCGACATAGCCGCGCTGACTGATTTCTTCACGCGACAGCGCGAAGCCCGCGATCATGTCATGGCGCGCCGACCCGGTGTTGAAACCAAAGGAAAGCTCGCTGGTGTTCGACGCCACTTCGTTGACCTGATACCGGCTTTTGGGAGAGGCGGTCAGCGTCCAGTTCTGCGGATCGGCATCCGAGGTGTCAGGGCGTTCAGGTGCCGACACGATATAGTCGTTCTCGGTCCGGCTGAGACGGGAGCGGTTGGTGAATGTCATGCCCGGTGTGATTTCAAAGGTCGCGCCGAAGGTGGCAACGCTTTGTGTCGCATCGTGGAAATCGCGGTCTGGGTTGCCGTAGAAGGTGTCCCGGTCCAGCGTCGGACGGCCTGCAGCGGATTCGGTGAAGGGCACGCCGTTGGTGCCATCCCATGGCACACCCCAGTCCGGCATCTGTTTCATCTGCAGCTGGTAGGCTTCGAAATCCAGTGTCAGACGGTCGGTCGCTTTGTATTCGGCAGCGATGGACAGACCCAGACGGTCGTCTTTGCTCCCGTCGCGGCCGGCAACGTCGCTGACTTGGGCGACGGCACCGATGCGGGTCTTGAAGCGGTCGTTCCAGACCTTGTTCCAGTCGACTTCCTGACGCGCCAGATCGGCGGTGCCAAAGGTCGTGGTGGTTTTGACAAAGTCCGTATCCTGCGCCTTTTTGGTCACCAGATTGACCGCGCCGCCGGTGGTCGAGCGCCCACCGATGGAGCCAGACGGGCCTTTGGTGATCTCGACCTGTTCGGCCATAAATGTTTCGCGCACGGCAACGCCGGAATCACGCACGCCGTCGATGAAGACGTCGTTGGAGGACCGGAAACCGCGGATGAACAGAACGTCGCCGAATGCGTTGCCGCCTTCGCCGGTGCCCAATGTGATGCCGGGGGTGGTGCGGGCGAGCTCACGCACCGATGTCGCGTTCTTGTCGCGCAGCACTTCCTGGGTGACTGCGGTAACGGTGCGCGGTGTATCGACCAGCGGTTGCGTCAGCAGCGAGTTGCCCGATTGAACGGCCTGATATCCGGCTTCGGGATTGGCGTAGGGCGACAGACCGTTCTCGCCAGCGACGGGCGCGGCGGGGGCAGCAGCAACGGGGGCCTCGGCCACGACGGGTGCAGGGGCGGGTGCCGGTGTCGCGCGGGGGGCAGGGGTCGCCGCGGCGCGTTTCTTGGCGGGTTGTGGTTTGGGCTTGGCGGCCTGCGGCTCTGAGGTTTCAACCTCGATCCCGGGAAGCAGCAGCGGCTCGTCGCTGGATTGCGCATAAAGTGCTGCAGGAGACGTCGCGCCGATGGCGGCGGCCGTCATCATGCCGATGCTGCGGCTGGCCGTGTGGCCACGCAAGCTGTGTGGTGTTTTCGTCTGAGTCATATCGCCCTCGTCATTGCCCATTCGGGCTGTTTTTAGGGGGCTGGTCTGGACGATTGGCTACCTATTCACGGGCGGGTTACTAAGGCTGATAAAAACAATCAAGTATTAAACTTCGGCAACCTTACAAAAATTTCAATGGGTTGTAGCGTTGCACATAAGGCGTCGATCGGGCGCGCGAAGCGCCCGTTAATGCAGCGTCGGTGCTGCTTCCATTTGCGCGACCTCGCTTGGTGCGCTCAGGCGCATCCGCTTGAGCGCCAGCCCGAAATCCGCAGCAAGCGATGCCACCAGCGGGGCCATATCGGCGCGAACCAGCAGGGTCGCGATCAGCATCGCGTCTTCGCGCTGTCCGTCCGTGGCTGTCGCGATGAAGTTCGCAAAGCAGGATTCGTCCGATCCCAGACATTTGCACGTGACCGAATGGCGCATCAAAGGCCGCCGCCCGAACCGTGCACAAAGCGAGCATAGCTGTTCAAACGTAGCGAGCGCCTTGCTCCCGTTGGTATGGCCGAGGACGCTGGCAAAATCGCTGCTGACTTTTTCCTGTGCGTCAGGCCCGTCACACCACATCCGCAAATAGATGACCGACGCGGCCTGAAGGCTGTCCAACTCTGTGATGAACCCTACCGGGGCACCGCCGGGGTGCTGATGTGCGTCATTCATTTGGTCAGGATCAATTTGCCAGCGCGTGTGATTCGCAGGGTGTAGGTCTGGGTATCCAGCACGATTTGGGCGAGATCTCCGCCTTCGGTCAGGTCGCGGGCAGAGTAGGTCGGCAGCGCGTTCATCGGGGCTTGGGTCTTTGGGGGGGCATGAAATGTCATAGGGCTGCTCTATCAATGGTCATGGAAAAGGAACGTTGCACGCGGCACCGATCATCAGGCAGCCCTGCGGCTTGGTCCTGACGGTGAACGGCAGTCTGCGTTCTGGGGAATGGTCTCATCGTGGGACTCCTCACATCATATGTGTCGGGCGTCCCCGTGATCACGGGCGGGGTGGCTAGACGTTTCCATAAACCTGATTGAAATTATAGGTTATGTCAATCCGACAGTTTTAGTCAGAATACTTTGGGCGCATTTTTGTTTGTCTGTGCCGTGCAAAAGAATACCCCCCGCAGCACGGGGCGGCGGGGGGTATAAGGCGCTTTGACTGGCAAAGCACAAACGTCGGTAAGGGTTGCGTTATTGCGTCTTCATCTCGGCGCGCAGGCCGCGGAAGATTGCGTAGCACAGGAACAGCAGCACCACAGTAAAGGGCAATCCGGTAGAGATAACCATCGACTGAAGCGACTTGAGCCCACCTGCAGACAGCAGCAATACGATCGCTACGGCACCTTCGAAGATGCACCAGAACACGCGCTGTGGCGCAGGTGCATCAACCTTGCCGCCTGCCGTGATCGTATCGATCACCAGCGAGCCGGAGTCAGACGAGGTCACGAAGAACACAATGACCAAGACGATCCCGATCAGCGATGTGATCCCGGCAAGTGGCAGCGCGTCCAGCATGGCGAACAATTGGCGTGGCAGCTCGGCTTCTTGTGCGGCGGTGTAGCCGTCGCTGATCACCTGATCAATCGCAACGCCGCCAAAGACGCTCATCCACAGGACGCAAACGAGGCTCGGGATCAGCAGAACGCAGGTCAGGAACTCACGTACGGAACGGCCACGGCTGACGCGGGCGATGAACATGCCGACGAAAGGGGACCAGCTGATCCACCATGCCCAGTAGAACGATGTCCAGCCTTGCATAAAGTTGACGTCTTCACGGCCGATCGGATTGGACAGACCGGGCAGATATTCCACATAGGCCAGCAGCGATGACCCGAAGGTCGACAGGATCGCCAGCGTAGGTCCGACCAGCAGCACGAAGGCCAACAGCAAAAACGCCAGACCCATGTTGATCTCTGACAGGACTTTGACCCCGCCATCAAGGCCGCGCAGCACGGACACGGTCGCAATCGCGGTGATGCCGGTGATCAGCAGAACCTGAGTTGTTGGACCAACCGCCACACCAAAGAGCTCGTTCAAGCCCGCGTTGGCTTGCGTGGCGCCCAGACCAAGCGATGTCGCCAGACCGAAGAGCGTTGCAAATACGGCGAGAATGTCGATCACGTGACCGGGCCAGCCCCAGACGCGTTCCCCCAAGATCGGGTAAAAGGCAGAGCGGATGGTCAGGGGAAGGCCCTTGTTGTAGCTGAACAGCGCCAGCGCCAGCCCAACAACGGCATAGATCGCCCAAGGGTGCAGGCCCCAGTGGTAGATCGTGGCCGCCATACCCAAACGAACCGCTTCGGCCTGATCGCCCGCGGCCGCGCCCAAAGGTGCCCAATCGGTGCGCAGGCCATCTTCGCCAACAGCGGTGCCGCCCATGGAGCTCGAGAAATGCGATAGCGGTTCAGAGACGCCATAGAACATCAGACCGATGCCCATGCCCGCCGCGAACAGCATCGAGAACCATCCAAGGTAGGTGTAGTCGGGGCTTGCTTCGGCCCCGCCAAGACGCACACGGCCCAAAGGCGTGACGATCAGGAACAGGCAGAATAGCACAAAGATGTTGCCGGCAGAGATAAAGAACCAGTCAAAGCCCTTTGTCACCGACGAGAACAGCCATGTGAACAGCGCGCCAGACTGTTCGGGCAGCGCGAGTGTATAGAATACAAAGGCAACAATACACACACCCGAGATCGCGAAGACCGGGTTGTGAATGTCGAAGCCGAAGGGCCCCACGCTGCCTTCTTTGTTGTCTTGGCCGATCTCGTAATCCGTGTCGATTACGGCAGCGGCACCGTCGGGTGTCGGGATACCCGGCGACGTTTCATCTGTCATTAGATGCTCTCCATTTTATGTATTTGCGACTAATCATAGCGCAACTCCGACAAAACGACCACCGCTGCGCGGGAAATAAGTAAATGAATATCATGGCTTAGCCCCCGGAAGCGGGCTTGACGCCCCATTTGCGGGTCGCGGGCTATGCGTTTTTTCCGTGGTTTACCGCGAATCCCCTCTTTGGATTCGCGTGAAACACCGGGGCCGTTCCGCGTGCCACACTGCCCACGCCCGTCTGAACGGAGGGGGCAACCGCACCGCGGGATAGCGCCCTATCCCAAAAGATATGCCGCCCTATCCGTCCATGGCCCCGACCCACCTGCTTGCGCAAATGAAAGCGCGGGCGTCTGCGGTCACCATGGTCCCATGACAAATTTTTTCATCATGGGGGATGATATGAAAGTTACTTGCACACTACCAATTATCGCAACCGCGGCACTTCTGGCCGCTACTACTGTCAGCGCCGAAGGGTTCAGCCTGTCCGGTGCGCGCTCTGCCATGCAAAGCGACATCTCGTTCAACGTCATGCAATCCGCAGGGCAGGGCCAGATCAAGCTGCGCCATAAGATCCAGCCCAAAGCGCAGGTCCGGTCCAAAACCGTGAGCAGCCGCAGCCGGTCTTTCCAAGAGCTCAGCGGGGTCAGCACTGCCGCGGACCTCAAAAGCCTCATCGCTTGGGCCGAAGCAGGTCCGAAGGGCTATGACGCCGTGCAATACGGGGCCAAACGGCTGCCGCCACAGCGTCCGACGCAAATGACCATCGGCGAGATCTACCGCTGGATCGACCGCACGCCGGGCCAACCGCATGCCATCGGTCGATACCAATTCATTCCATCCACGCTGCGCAGTCTGGTGCGACAGGCGGGCCTGAGCAAGAATGACCGCTTTACCTCGGCGGTGCAGGACGGGCTGGCGGATATCCTTTTGGTCGATGCGGGGTTTAACGCGTTCAAGAAGGGCAAGATCAGCCGCCACCGCTTTATGGAAAACCTCGCACGTATCTGGGCCGGTTTCCCGACCTCTAACGGGCGGTCCTATTATCACGGCTATGCAGGCAACAAGGCCGTCATCTCGTGGAACGAGTTCGACGCCGTGATGAAGAAGATTTTCGCAACCAAACGCGGCTGATCCCCGCGTTAGGGCTTGTTCCGGGCGGACAGCCGTGGCCCAATGTCCGGGTCTGGTGTCCGCCTCGCGGAAGAATCGGGAAGCTGGTGAAACTCCGGCACGTGCCCAACGCTGTAATGGGGATGGTTTGCGCATAGGCCACTGGAATATTCTGGGAAGGCGCGCGGACCAGACGACCCTAAGTCAGAAGACCGGCCAGACAGTACAGCTTGCCCCGCATGGACAGCGGGATTGGCGCTTAAATGTATTGTTGGGGACTGAACAATGCCGATACCCTCTGCGCTGGCACCCGCCGCGCCCTTTTCAGATGCTGAACGCGACGCCGTCTACAAGGCGATCTTTACCCGCCGCGATGTACGCGATCAGTTTTTACCCGATCCACTGGCCGAGGATGTGTTGCACCGCATACTGACCGCCGCGCATCACGCACCGTCCGTCGGGTTGTCACAGCCGTGGAATTTCATCGTCATCCGCGATCAGGCCGCACGCGATCAGGTCTGGCAAGCCTTCAACCGCGCCAACGAGGAAGCCGCCCAGATGTTCGAGGGCGACCGCCAGACAAGCTACAGGTCGCTGAAGCTCGAAGGTATCCGCAAGGCACCGGTCAATATATGCGTGACCTGTGACCGCAGCCGTGGCGGCAAGGTCGTGCTGGGGCGCACCCATAATCAAAGCATGGATCTTTATAGCACCGTCTGCGCGATCCAGAACCTCTGGCTTGCCGCCCGCGCCGAGGGCATCGGGATGGGCTGGGTCAGCGTGTTCCGCGATGCCGATCTGCGTGATCTGCTGAAGATCCCCGACCGGATAGAAATCGTCGGCTACCTCTGTCTGGGCCACGTGGACGAGCTTTACCAGACGCCCGAACTTGAGGTGAAAGGCTGGAGCAAACGGCTCCCCGTGGACGAGATGATCTTTGACGGTACGTGGCAGGGCGACCCGTAGTCACCGCCCGTCCCGCGCACGTTGTCATCTCCCGCAGTACGGGTAATTTGCGCGGTCAGCGGAACTATGCCGGTTCCCTGACGTTGCCTTTGTGAAGCCAGTGCATCCCGCGTCTGGCACGCAAAGAGGAAGTATTCAAAATGGGCGGTATCATTTATCTCGTTGGTCTTGTGGTCGTGGTTATGGCGGTGCTGTCGCTGGTCGGTTTGGCGTAATCAAACGCCGGGGAGGCATTTACATGAACACGACACTCACTGAAAAAACTGCCGATGGATCCTATGTCGACTGGCCCGCAATTTTCGCGGGCACTGTTGTCGCTGTGGCGATCGGCCTTTTGCTGACCACCTTCGGCGCGGCACTTGGCCTGTCGTCGATTACGCTGGACGGAACCGACAACTCATCGACGCTTGAACTGGTGCTGACCGCGCTGTGGATGGTGATCACGCTGGTCGCCTCTTATCTGGCCGGTGGTTATATCGCGGGCCGCATGCGCCGCCGCGTCGAAAGCGCTACGGATGATGAAGTCACTGCACGTGACGGGATCAACGGTCTGGTTGTTTGGGGCCTCGGCTCTGTGATCACCGCCGTAATGCTATCAAGCGCGCTGAGCTTTGCAGCCAATACCGCGGGCAATGTTGCTGCGGGTGCAGGCAAAGCAGCTGGTACGGTCGTCGAAGCTGCGGGCTCTGCCGTGGGAGGTGCTGCCTCCGGACTGGCCGATGCGGCGGGTGCTGCAATCCCGGATGATGCCAAGAATGATCCGACAGATTACCTGTCGAACCAGCTTTTGCGCCCCAATCAGGTCGACCCCCTGACAGCCGATCCCGAGCAACTGGCAGAGCAGACCGCCAGCATCGTCGCGAATATCTACCGCACGGGTGAGGTGAGCGAGGAAGACCGGACCTATCTTGCCGGCGCTGTTGCCGCACGCACCGATCTGACCCAAGCTCAGGCGAAAGAGCGTGTGGACCAGATCGTGACCCAAGCGCAGGAAGCACGTCAGGAAGTCGAAGACGCTGTAGCCGCCGCCAAGGCCGAGGCTGAACAAGCCGCGGCAGAGGCGAAAGAAGCAGCGG
Source organism: Sulfitobacter sp. UBA4523 (assembly GCF_002388305.1). Classification (NCBI taxonomy): domain Bacteria; kingdom Pseudomonadati; phylum Pseudomonadota; class Alphaproteobacteria; order Rhodobacterales; family Roseobacteraceae; genus Sulfitobacter; species Sulfitobacter sp. UBA4523. The sequence continues at coordinate 102,800 of NZ_DGMH01000066.1, read as the reverse complement.
TTGAAGCTGCGCAAACCGCGCGTAACGCCGGTATCCTGACCGCCTTTGTGCTGGCCGCCGCGTCGCTGATTGCCGGTGTGGCATCTGTCGCAGGGTCGGTCCACGGGGGTCGCCACCGCGATCAGGGCCGTCTGTTTGCCGGTCTGACATATCGCGGCTAAATTGCTTCACGTGAAAATCCAAACCCCGGCGGCGCAAGCGGTCGGGGTTTTCTTATGCCATCGTGATTCGGGACGTTTCGGGGCAGGGGGCGCTGCGACGCCTTCAGGCGCATCCATGGCACATGCCAAAACCGCAACGCCAGGTAAATAAGGCATCAGGGCAAAGCGATATGTTTAAAGGGGGGATCTGGTGCTGAAGGGGAGGATTGAACTCCCGACCTCGTCATTACCAATGACGCGCTCTACCACTGAGCTACTCCAGCACTGTGGGCGGGTGATTAGACCCATTCGCAATATGGTGCAAGCGTAATCTGGACCATATCGGTCCGCTGCGCTAGACAATCGACATGTCAAAGGATACCGCCCCACAAAAGCCGCCAAAACCCAATGTATTGCGGGAAGACAGGCTGAAAGCCGCGCTGAAAGCCAATATGGGCCGACGCAAGGCGCAAGCGCGTGCGCGCAGCGACAAAAGCCAAAGCGACGACACGCAAAATAATAACGCGCAGACAGATAACGGGCCGACCGGCCAAACCAAGGAAGGCTGAAGGATGGATTCGATTGTGGTCAAAGGCGGCGGTGCGCTGTCGGGACAAATTCCGATTGCGGGGGCCAAGAACGCCTGTCTGACGCTTATGCCCGCGACCCTGCTGTCCGAAGAGCCGCTGACGCTGACCAACGCGCCGCGCCTGTCCGACATCCGCACCATGACCGAATTGCTGCGGTCCCTGGGGGCAGAGGTGACATCGATGCAGGACGGTCAGGTTCTGGCGATGTCGTGTCATGGCGAGATCAACACGCGCGCCGAATATGACATCGTGCGCAAGATGCGCGCGTCGAACCTTGTGCTGGGGCCGCTGCTGGCCCGCGAAGGGCACGCGCAGGTATCGCTGCCGGGCGGCTGCGCGATTGGTGCGCGTCCGATGGATATTCACACCGATGGTCTGGCCCTGATGGGCGCAGAGATCGACTTGCGTGACGGTTATCTGCACGCCAAGGCGCAAGGTGGGGCATTGAAAGGTGCGGTCATCGACTTCCCCTTTGCCTCTGTCGGCGCGACCGAGAACATCATGATGGCCGCGACCTTGGCCAAGGGCACGACGGT
>NZ_DGMH01000066.1:98089-101395 GCF_002388305.1 Sulfitobacter sp. UBA4523 | reverse complement strand
CAGCCGGATCGAGATTCAGGGCGTGGACCGTCTGCATGGGGCGACCCACCGTGTTGTGACCGACCGGATCGAACTGGGCACCTATATGCTCGCCCCGGCGATGTGTGGTGGCGAGGTTGAATTGCTGGGCGGGCGCATCGACCTGCTGTCGGCTTTCTGCGAAAAGCTTGACGCGGCAGGGATCGACGTGACCGAGACGGACAAGGGTCTGAAAGTCGCGCGGCGCAATGGCGTGATCAATGCGGTGAATGTCACGACTGAACCTTTCCCCGGTTTCCCCACCGACCTGCAAGCCCAGATGATGGCGCTGCTGTGTACGGCGGACGGTACCTCGGTGCTGGAAGAGAAAATCTTCGAGAACCGCTTTATGCACGCGCCCGAGCTGATCCGCATGGGGGCCGATATCGAGGTCCACGGCGGCACCGCGACGGTGCACGGCGTCAAAAAACTGAAAGGTGCGCCGGTGATGGCGACCGATCTGCGCGCGTCGATTTCCCTGATCCTTGCCGGTATGGCCGCCGAAGGCGAAACGCGCGTCAGCCGTGTCTACCATCTGGATCGCGGGTACGAACATGTGGTGGCTAAACTGCGCGGCGTGGGCGCAAATATTGAACGGATCAAAGACCAATGACCGAAGATGCACGTTTCGAAGACGGGCGCGAAGCCCCGCTGAACCTCGGCGCGCTGGATGCCGATGACCTCAAGGTGATCTCCTCGCTGGCGCAGGACGCTGTGTTTCCGGGATCGGAAATGCGCTGGCTGCAAAAAGAGGGGCGCTTTGCCCTGCTGCTGAACCGCGTGCGGTGGGAAGACGCGGGCAAGTCGCGCCACGCCCCGGAACGCGTGCAAACAATCTTGATGTTCAGCAACGTGCAGCGCGTGTCCAGCCAAGGCGTGAACAAGGGGGATGCGGATACCATCCTGTCGCTGTTGCAGATCGAGTTCACCGAAACCGATGCGCCCTCGGGCGACGTGCTGCTGACCCTCGCGGGGGACGGCGTGATCCGGCTGACGGTCGAAGCGCTGGATGTGACCTTGAAGGATGTGACACGCCCCTATGTGGCCCCGTCGCGCAAGCTGCCGGAACATCCGGCCTAAGCGTTCTTCCACATTCTGTGCCGTGCGGGTCGCCCGCGTGGCATCCCTTCAAAGCCCATTGCACGTTGCAAAGGACATCCGATGCCCCAATTCTTAGACTTCGATCAGCCCGATTTCGAACAGGCGTTCACCGCACTGCTTTCTGCCAAACGTGAAGACAGCCCCGACGTGGACGACACAGTGGCCGAGATCATCGCGCAGGTGCGGTCCAAGGGCGATGCCGCGGTGATCGAGCTGACCCAGAAGTTCGACCGCATCGCGCTGACCCCCGACACCCTGCGCATCACCGCTGCTGAAGTCGACGCCGCGGTTGCCGAAGTCTCGGACGCGGATCGCACAGCGCTTGAACTCGCCGCGGCGCGTATCCGTGCCTATCACGAACGGCAGCTGCCCGAGGATGCCGAATGGCAAGACGACACTGGTGCCACGCTTGGCTGGCGGTGGAGCGCGGTATCCGCCGCAGGGCTTTATGTGCCCGGTGGTCTGGCAAGCTATCCTTCCTCTGTCTTGATGAACGCGATCCCGGCCAAGGTCGCGGGGGTAGAACGGCTTGCGATGGTCGTGCCCACGCCGGACGGGGTGCTGAACCCGCTGGTGTTGCTGGCTGCGCGGCTGGCGGGCGTTGACGAGATTTACCGCATCGGTGGGGCGCAGGCGGTGGCCGCACTGGCCTATGGCACCGACACGATCCCCCCCGTCGACAAGATCACCGGCCCCGGCAATGCCTATGTCGCTGCCGCGAAACGGCGGGTGTTTGGCAAGGTGGGCATCGACATGATCGCGGGCCCGTCCGAAATTCTCGTGATCGCGGATGGGGACAACGATGCTGACTGGATCGCGCTTGATCTGCTCAGCCAGGCCGAACACGACGAAAGCGCCCAATCGATCCTGATCACCACGGACAAGGCGTTTGGCCGCGCGGTGTCGGATGCTGTGGATGCGCGGTTGGAAACGCTGGAACGGCGCGCGATTGCGGGCACCAGCTGGCGCGAGAACGGGGCAATCATTACCGTGCCGGATCTGGCGACAGCCGCCAAGCTGAGCAACCGTATCGCGCCTGAACACCTTGAACTTTGCGTCGCGGATGTGGATGCGCTAAGTGCGCAGATCACCCACGCGGGCGCGATCTTCCTTGGTCAATGGACCCCCGAGGCGATTGGCGATTACGTCGGCGGGCCGAACCACGTGCTGCCCACGGCACGCTCTGCACGGTTTTCCAGCGGGCTGTCGGTGCTGGACTTTATGAAGCGCACGACACTGGCACGGATGACGCCGGACGCGCTGCGCGCGATCGGCCCGTCGGCTGAACGTCTGGCGCGATCCGAAAGCCTTGAGGCGCACGGTCTGTCGGTTACCGCAAGGCTGCGCAAACTGAACGACTGACGCAACGGCCCTTTGCCCGGCCCGCCGATGTCAATTGTAGAACCCCGCCGCCCGGTCTAAGGTCGGCGGGATAGACACTAAATGAGACGTCCCCATGTCCCGGATCACGCATATCGCGCTTGACGACGCGAACCTGCCCCCGCCCACGCCCGAGATAGAGCAAGAGCGCAAGGTCGCCATGTTTGATCTGCTGGAGGACAACGTCTTTACCCTGCCGTCGCGCGATGATCGCCCGGTGCCGCAAGGGCCGTACCATCTGGGCCTGTCGATCCGTGACAAACGGCTGGTCTTCGATGTGAACACCGAAAGCGCTGAAAAGGCGGCGGAATTCCATCTGTCGCTGGGGCCGTTCCGGCAGGTTGTCAAAGACTATTTCCAGATTTGTGAATCCTATTTCGAGGCGGTCAAGAAATCCGCCCCCTCGCAGATCGAGACCATCGATATGGCACGGCGCGGGATTCACAACGAAGGGTCTCGGGTGTTGCAAGAGCGGCTTGAAGGCAAGGCCGAGATCGATACAGATACGGCCCGCCGCCTGTTCACCCTCATCTGCGTTCTGCACTACGGCGGCTAGATGACCCAGAAACTGCCCCAATCGGTGCTGTTTTGCTGCGATCACAACGCGGTGCGGTCGCCTATGGCCGAAGGGTTGATGAAAAAGTTCTACGGCACGGGCACCTATGTGCAATCCGTCGGCGTTATGAACGATCTGGAAATCGACGGTTTCTCTATCGCGGTGTGCCAAGAGCTGGACGTGGAGTTATCCCGCCACCGGTCCCGCAGTTTCGACGAGATGGAGAATTGGGGCGATGATCTAAGCTCTTT
>NZ_DGMH01000066.1:85792-97947 GCF_002388305.1 Sulfitobacter sp. UBA4523 | reverse complement strand
GATCTGATCATCGCGCTGAGCCCCGCCAGCCAACGCCGCGCGCTGGAACTGACGCGGTTCTATCATCTGACTGTGGAATATTGGCCGATCCTCGACCCGACAGGGCTGGGGGAGACGCGCGATGCCAAGATCGCGCAATACCGCGCCGCCCGTGATCAGATCAAAGACCGGCTGATTGACCGTTTTGGCCCGCCCTCGCGGCCACAGATCTAGGGCAGGGGCGTGCCCCTGCCGCCGGTGTTACGGTCTTAGGTGGCGCTGCACAGCGTCGATGCTGTCTGGCCATAGGCTTTCCATACAGCCCAGAAATCATTGTCGCTTTTGCGGTCGGACTGGCGCGCCTCTTGCAGGCTGTGAGGGTCCGAGAAAACGCGTACGCCACGGCGCTGTTCTGACGAAGAAAGCTCTTTATCGGCAACGGCCTGGATACAGCCGCAGCGCGCCGCGCTCGCCTGTTTGCGCCCCGATTTCATGCAGGCGTTGTGGATCGGCCCCGTGGCGAACAAGACAGCGCCCCGGCCAAAGCCGCCGCTGGGGTTATAGCCGCGCGGTCCGCCGCAAGCGGCCAGCGTGCCAACAACACAGATCATCGTGAAAAGTCGTACCATCGTTTTGCCTCATCTCTCGGACGCCGGGTTGATCCCGAGGCTGCCCTAACTGCTGCTGGCATTTATGCCGGAAAACTGCAAATTGAGCAATTCACGATTGAGGGTGCAAAACGGAAATGCCTTTGCCCGAACAGATCGGGCAAAGGCGTGTGTTGCTTAGAACTTCCAGCGCGCACCAACGAAGGTCACGTCCAGATCCTGATAGGAGGCCGACGGATCGTCGAAGTCATAGGTGCGGTGTGTTGCGTAAAGCTCGGTGTTGTACGCGTCGAGGCGCTGAACAACGGCGACACCCACGGAAGAGGTGCTGGACCCTGCGACAACGAAGTCGTTCCCGTCGTAGTAATCCACGGAGAAGGATGTCGAACCCGCTGCGATGTAATCACGGGTGATGCCCGCTTTGATGTAGGCGTAGTCTGCGTCACCCGCAACGCGGCGACCTGCGGAAACCGCGAGGTTCAGACCGGTTGGTTGGTGCAGAACAGCGGCGGAGCCCATGACCAGATCGTTGCTGGTGTCGCGGAACGAATAGCCCAAGCGCGCGTCGACCGAATAGTCGCCGTAGTCTTGAACGTAGCGTGTGCCGACATCGTAGTAGTCGTTGTCATCGCCCGATTTCAAGACTTCCTGACCGTAGGAAACCGATGCGGAGAAGCCGTTGAACACAGGTGTGTCATAGCGCACGCGGAAACGGCGGCTGCCGTCGAAAGAGCTGTTGGTGCTCCCGATTGCAAGGGTCGACAGCGTGCCATCCGCGAAACGCAGTTGCTGGCTGCCCGCGATCTCGTTGATGCCCACATAGGCGGCAACACCGGTGCCCGAAAGGTCCGCTTCGGCCGTGCCATCTGTCGACGTGCTGCCTTGACCAAACGAGAAGATACCCGCGTTTGGCGTGCGGTATGTCAGGTCCAGTTTGCGCAGTTCGGTGCGGTGGTAGTCGAAATCCAGACTGTCGTCGTCGCCATTGATGGCGGAGGACCCGGTCAGGCCAAGGCCTGCTTCGAAGGTCAGACGCAGTTCGGACCCGTTTTGCAGTGCTTGGGTCATGGTCAGACCAACACGGCTGTTGGAGTTGTCGTTGTCGATAAACGTGGTGTTTGTGTCCACACCGTCGTCAACGCTCAGAACGCCAAAGTTCAGCTGGCCGTAAACGTCCCAGACGGGGCCTTCTTGGGCCTGTGCCAGCGCGGGAAGCGACGCCAGACCAAGGGCTGCAACGGTCACTGTGCCAAGCGAGTGTTTCATCTTCATCTCAAAATTCCTTAATTCGCCCGATCTGCAAGGGTGCAGACCATTTGAGAAGGCTGATCTAACGCCGCCGCTCGCGGGATAAAACCATAAGGCAGCCATACGAAATGCCGGTGTTGCAACATTGCTAAAGGGGGCGGTACCGCGCAGTACTGCCAAGCGCCTTGATATATTGACGTTGGCGGCGGTATGCGGTTTCTGCATGGCAGGTGACCGCGAAAAAATCGCATCCCCCCTTTGACGTTTGCGATCAGAATGCAGGTAAATCCGCCGACGCGCGTCAAATGCCCTAATGATCAAGGGGAACAGGCGATCCAGCCCATTGACCAGCGCTTGAATCCGCACCATATCCTTGCCTCATGACACCACTTTCACATATCCGCAATTTCTCCATCGTCGCGCACATCGATCATGGTAAATCCACGCTCGCCGATCGCCTGATCCAAGAGACGAACACCGTTTCCCTGCGCGATATGAAAGCGCAGATGCTCGACTCGATGGATATCGAGCGCGAGCGCGGGATCACGATCAAGGCCCAGACGGTGCGGATCAACTACACCGCCCAGAACGGCGAGGAATATATCCTCAATCTGATCGACACCCCCGGTCACGTCGACTTTGCCTACGAGGTCTCTCGCTCCATGCGCGCGGTCGAAGGATCGCTGCTGGTCGTGGACAGCACCCAAGGCGTTGAGGCGCAAACGCTCGCCAACGTGTATCACGCGATTGATGCGGATCACGAGATCGTGCCGGTTCTCAACAAGATCGACCTGCCTGCGTCCGACTGCGACCGCGTGGCGGAACAGATCGAGGATGTGATCGGGATCGATGCTTCCGAAGCGATCCGTGTTTCGGCCAAGACAGGTCAGGGCATTGTCGAAACGCTTGAAGCCATCGTGCATAAGCTGCCCGCGCCAAAGGGCACGCAGGACGCGCCGTTGAAGGCGATGCTGGTCGATTCATGGTACGACAGCTATCTGGGCGTCATCGTTCTGGTGCGGATCATGGATGGTCAGCTGAAAAAAGGCGACCGTATCCGCATGATGCAGAACGGGTCGGTGCACCATGTTGACCGTATCGGCGTCTTCCGCCCCGCCATGACCGAGATCGACAGCCTCAACCCCGGCGAGATCGGGTTTCTGACCGCATCGATCAAACAGGTCCGCGACACACGGGTCGGGGATACAATCACGCACGAGAAAAAGGGCACCGAAACCCCGCTGCCGGGCTTTAAGCCGGCGCAGCCCGTGGTCTTCTGTGGCCTGTTCCCGGTGGACGCAGCCGAGTTCGAAGACCTGCGCGACAGTATTGAAAAGCTGGCGCTGAACGACGCGTCTTTCAGCTTCGAGATGGAAACATCCGCCGCCCTGGGTTTCGGTTTCCGCTGCGGCTTCCTTGGCCTGCTGCACCTTGAAGTCATTCGTGACCGGATCGAGCGCGAGTATGACATCGACCTGATCACCACCGCGCCGTCGGTTATCTATGACATCCACATGAAAGACGGCACGGTCGAGCAGTTGCACAACCCCGCTGACATGCCCGACCTGACCTTCGTGGACCACATCGAAGAACCACGCATCAAGGCGACCATCCTTGTGCCGGATGAATATCTTGGTGACGTGCTCAAGCTGTGTCAGGACCGTCGCGGCATCCAGATGGACCTGACCTATGCGGGCAGTCGCGCGATGGTGGTCTATGATCTGCCGCTGAACGAAGTGGTTTTCGACTTCTATGACCGGTTGAAGTCGGTGACCAAGGGCTATGCCTCGTTTGACTATCAGATGATCGGCTACCGCCAAGATGCGCTGGTCAAGATGTCTATTCTGGTTAACGACGAACCTGTCGATGCGCTGAGCACTATGGTGCACCGCGACCGCGCCGAAATGCGCGGCCGTGCCATGGTTGAAAAGCTTAAAGATCTGATCCCGCGTCACATGTTCAAGATCCCGATTCAGGCGGCCATCGGTGGCAAGGTGATCGCGCGCGAAACCCTATCGGCGATGCGCAAGGATGTGACCGCGAAATGCTACGGCGGCGACGCCTCGCGGAAACGCAAGCTGTTGGATAAACAGAAGGCGGGTAAGAAGAAAATGCGCCAGTTCGGCAAGGTCGACATCCCGCAAGAGGCATTTATCTCTGCCTTGAAGATGGACAGCTAAGACGATTATTGAAAGGGGCGCTTCATGCGCCCCTTTTTCGTTGAACGACACCAAAGGTCAGGGCAGCTCTGCCATCTGTGCAGGCACAGCCCCACCGTCCAGCAGCCGCGCCAGACAAGCGTGGGTGAACCCCCAGATATCTTCGTCATGTACCAGGTGGTGGGTCAAAAACCCCAAGGGTTCCTGCGGGTCAGTCAGCCCCTTGCGGCGGTCCTGCAGCAGTTTGGTGATATCCGCAATCAGCGTGTCCGGTGGGACAAGGCTGCGGGTGCCGCGCCAGAAAATCGGATCGATATGGGTGTTGATCTGCACCAACCCGGGGGCGGCAATCCGGTTGTTCCGCGGCAGATAGGTCGACACCCCGACATAGCCTGCGTCTGCCAACACCGGCAGCAACCCATCGTCCAACCGGTTCCACGGCGGCACAAAGATCGGCAGCAGGTCGTCGCCGAAAAGCTGTTGCATCCGGTTCAGCGCTTGGGCGAACTCGTGGGCAGCATCGGGGCGCGGGTGCCCGAACTCTGCCTTTTTCGCCCCGTCGGGCGCGTGGCTGATATGCTGCCAGCCATGTACCAGCGGACGGATCAGCGGACGGTCCTTGCTATAGGCGGCAAGCGTAGGTTCTGCATGTTTAGGGATCACGGCGATATGCACGGGCAGGGACAGATCCTCCGCCAGTGCGGCAAGGCGATCCAGCGCGGGGCTTGGGGCGATGGCATCATCATCGCGCCACCAGATCGGCAGGTGCAATCCCTCTGCGCGCCATAGGGCAAGCTCGGCGTCAAGATTGGCCCAATCCACGGTCATCGCGTGCCCTTTCGCATCGCCTCGGTTAGGGTGACCGTTCTCGCGGCCCCGTCAAACCCGTCCGTCTGCGCAGGTCGGGTCGGGGCGGCGTGCAGAGTTGCCAAGGCGGACAGCAACCTGTCCGGTGTCAGATCAGCGCTGCGCAGCACCTCGATCCCCGGTAGCGCGGACAGCGCATCGGCGCGCAGCCCCTGTTCCACCTCGTTGCCGGCGTCAAAGGGGACAAACAGCGCGCGCACCCCGCTTTGCAGCACATCCAGCGCGGTATTGTAGCCGCACAAAGAGACAGAGGCGGCGGCGTGATACAGCATCTGGCGGAATTCGGGGCGCGCCGGTTCGATCACCACATTCGCGGGGGCATCCTGCATCAGCGCGGCGCTGCGTGCGGCTGCATCCTGCCCCCCCAGCAGCAAGCGCCAGACCCGCCCCGCATCGCGCGCGGCCGCGGCGCGGCAGGTGTCGAACACATGCGCGCCCACATCGCCGCCCCCTGCGCTGACGATAATCTCGTCCGCGCCAAGCCGGTCGGGATGGGGGCTGGCGGGGGGCGGTGCGACGAAACCGGTATAGCGCAGCTTGCCCTGCATCGCGCCGGACACCGGCCAGCTGAGCGAGAGCGGCGTCACGGCCTCGTCCGCATGGACCAGCACCGCATCGTAATACTGCGCAACCAGATCATCGGCCAGCTGCGCCTTGGCGGGTTTGGATGGCGGCGCGAGGATATCGCGCACCGATGCGCAGATCAGTGGGCGCGCGGGCAGGGCATCTGCGGCGTCAAGCAGGGCCATGAACTCTGCCTTGAGGGTGCGGCGCCCAAAGGGGAACAGTTCGGTGATCAGCAGATCGGGGGCGCGGGTCTGGATGTGGGTGACCAGCATCTCGCGTCGCGCGGCCTTCAACGCTTCAGAGGCGACCGTACCATGTTCATCCAGCAGCCGCGCGAAATCCACACCGTCAGAGCGCAGCGGCGGCAGTTGTACCACGTCAACGCCGTCGCTGTTCAACTGTGGTGCGGGCATCCCGCCCGAGACGACCTGCACATCATGCCCCGCCGCCCCATAGGCGCGGCCAAGGGTCAAGGCGCGGGCCAGATGGCCGGTGCCCAGCAGATGTGTGACGACGATGCTGACCTTCATAAGCGCGGCTCCAGTCGGATGGGATCAGGGTGGGCGGCCCAGCCCGTGGGTGAAATATCCAGCAGATATAAGCGGTTGCGCTTGATCTGAAAGGGGGCGGGGCCAGCGAAACCCCAGCCGGTCGCATGGGCCAGCAAAACACGCATCACGCCGATATGGCAGACGGCGACAGTGTTGCGCGTCAAGCCGTTGGCCCAAGGGATCAGCCGTGCGCGCAGGCTGTCGGGGCTTTCGCCGCCGGGTGGGGTGTAGCCCCAGCCCCAAACCTCGATATCACGGAACCCGCTGGTGGGGTCTGCCTTAAGATCCACGCCGTGCAGCCCTTCCCATTGGCCCCAGTCCATCTCCATCAGCGCGGGCGCGGTTTTCGGCGCGCGGTCTGCGACCAGTCGGGCGGTTTCAGCAGCGCGAGACAGGGGGCTTGATACAAGATCGGCACGGTTCCAAGGCATGGGCAATGCCAGCGCCGCCAGACCGGCGCGGGCGTCATCATCCAGCGGGATATCCGTGCGCCCCTGAATGCGGCCCGCACGGTTCCAGCTTGTATGACCGTGGCGGAGCAGGGCAAGCCGGATCACGGGCGCACCCCGCAGCTTTCCAACCCCGCCAGCAAGGTCGCGGTGGCAGTGGGAAGCAGATGATGTTGCGCAACAAAATCGCGGGCGTCATGGGCGCGTGTGTGGCGTAGGGTGGTATCCGACAGCAGCGCTGTGATCTGTGCGGCAAGCGGCGCAGTGCCGCTTTCCGGCGCGGGATAGGGGCCGGGGGCCAGCACATCGCGCACGCCGGGGCGGTCTTGGGCCACGACGGGCAGGCCCGCGGCCTGCGCCTCCAGATAGGCGAGGCCAAAGGCTTCGTTCACCCCGGGCCAGAACAGCAGCGACGCATGGCGATAGGCGGCGGCCATGGCGGTCGCATCAAGCTCCCCAAGAAACCGAACCGCATCGCCAAAGGGGGCCATCATCGTCTCTATCTCGGTGCGGGCGGGGCCGTCACCCGCGATATCCAACCGCCAGCTGTCTGTTGGCAGCAGCGCCAGCGTCTCCGCGATGATCTGATACGAGGCGCGTTTGTCCCCGTCGCGCAGCATACCGACAGCCAGCATCGGGCCATCCAGCGCGGACGGCAGAGGCAAAGCGCCCTGTGCGAGAAACGGCGGCAGATGCACCAGCCGCTGCACCACGGTCTGATCGCGGCGCAGCGTTTCGGCATCGCGGTGCGTGAGGTAAAAGATCACATCCGCCGCGTCGCTTGCGGCCTCGGCGGCTAGGGCGAAACCGGCCCACGGGCCTGTCAGCCGTTTGCGCGCACGGCTGGATTCGACCAGCAGATAGGGGATACCAAGGGCGCGGGCGACCGCGGGGCCGATCAGGTCGGGGGCCTTATAATAGTTATGATAGGTGATCCACGCCTGCCAGCCTTCGGTGCGACCGCGGGCGGTGGCTTGGGTCACTTCGGCCTCGGCAGCGTTGAACAGCATGGCCTGCGCCGCGCTGTCGCCCGCCCCGTCGCGGCTGCGCAGGGTGCTGGAGACTGTGACGGTCGCGCCCCCCCGTTGCAGCGCGGCCATCAATCCACGCGCCATCGCCCGATCCCCCGAGGGTACCGGATGATCAGGCGACTTTAACGGAGCGTAGAACGCAAGCCGCATCAGCCGCCCTGTGCCAGCATCGCCGTCAGCCGCTTGTGGAGCTGGCGAATGCCGGGGGCCATGGTGAACTCTGCATGCAGGCGGTCGTGGGCGGCTTCGGCCAGCCGAGGGCCAAGCGATGGATCCTCCGCAAAACGCTGCATCGCCTCGGCAAGGGCGGCGGGGGCATCGTCGCTTAGCACGCCGGTGGTGCCGCTGGTGATGAACTCGGGGATGGCGGATACGGGCGTGCTGAGCAGCGGAAGCTTCTGGCTTGCCGCTTCCATCAGCACATTGGGCAGCCCGTCACGGTCACCGTCCTTGGCAATGCGCGAAGGCAGCACGAACAGATCGGCGGCGCGCATGGCCGCGATCACCTCTGGTTGGTCGCAGGCCCCGCGCCATGTGATCCGGTCGTTGATCCCGTGCGTTTCTGCGCGTGCTTTCATCGGTTCCGACAGGTCCCCGCCGCCGATATGGGTCCAGTGCCAGTCAAACTCATTAGGCAGCAGCGCCAGCGCATCGATCAGGTTATCAAAGCCCTTCTTCTCGACCATGCGCCCGACAGACATCATCTGGAACGGATCGCTTTTGGCGCGTTGGACCCGGGTTGGCGGTTCGGGGAAACGCGCCAGATCCAGCCCGTGATAGACCAGATCAATCCGGTCCGGGGCGGTGGTAAGACTGCGCAGATGTTGCGCGTTAAAGTCCGTGCAGGTGGCACCAAAGGCGGCACCGTGGCTGGCGGGGTCCAGCTTTTCACGCAACTCCCAGTCGGGCGAGGTCCAGATGTCCTTGGCGTGGGCAGAAAAGCTCCACGGTAGTCCGCGCAGGATTGCGGCATAACGCGCGACCGAGGACGGGGTGTGCAGGAAATGCGCATAGATGCCGCGGGTCTCGGCGGGGAGCTCATGTGCCATGACGCAGGCCTGCCCAAAGCGGCGACGGCGGTTAGGGGTGTCATCGCGCAAGAGGTCTTGTTGGAAAACCTCCCATGCCGCGTCGTAACCGGGCATGGCTTTCGCGGCCTCTTGTGCTGCGGCCACACGTTCGGGATCGTCGCGCAGGTATTCCGGCAAATAGCGCACGCGCGCTTGCAGCCGGTCGTGCAACGGGTGGGTTTTCGTATCGGTCGGGTGGCGCAGCGACCAGATGTCGAAGCGCAGACCGGCTTCTTCAAGGGCGACAAGCTCTTGTGCGATGAAGGTCTCGGACAGGCGCGGCCAGCCTTTGACCACAATGGCGAGGGGGGCGGGGGCGAGGGGGGCAGGGGTGTCGGTCATGCGCCGCCGCCCATCAGGGCGCGGCCCCGTTCAACCACCACGTCAAGCCCGTCCAGCAGCCCGTCTGCACCGGCTTGCGAGGGTTTGTTCTGATGCGGCAGGTTGCGGATTGCGGCGATCATCGCCTCCGGCGTCATGCCATCACGGGTTTCTTCCAACATGCGGACAAGCCCAAGCTCTTCGGCGCGGCTGGCGCGGATCCATTGTTCCAACCGGGGCACGGTGCGCGGCACGATGACGGCGCGTTTGTCAAAAGACAGCACCTCGCAGAAGGTGTTGTAACCGCCCATGCAAACCACGCCTTCAGCCCCGACATAAAGCTGTTCGATCCGGCTATCAAAGCCAAGCGCGGTCACCCGCCCGCCCAGCTTGGCCACCCGCGCGTCAAAGGCGTCGCGGACGTCGCCGGACAGGAAGGGGCCGTAGATCAGCTTGGCATTTGGCGTCAGGTCGGGGTCTTGCTCGTAGGCGTCCAGCACCAGCGACACCATCGCGGCACCGTCCCCGCCGCCGCCGGGGGTAATCAGCACATAGGGTTCTTCGGCGGGGGGTGTTTCGTCCGGGGCCTCGCGGCGCAGGTAGCCGGTCCAATGCATCCGGTCGTGGGCCGCCTGCGACAGGGTCAGCCCCTTGGTCGGGTCATACACATCTCGCATGCCGTAGACCCAAATCTCGTCATAGTATTTCTCGGTCGCTTCAACCGCGCCCTTGCGTTCCCATTCGGCGGCCAGCACCTCGGGTTCATCCAGCACGTCGCGCAGGCCCAGCACGACTTTGGTGGTGCCATTCTCGCGCAGCCAGTCAAGGCTGGGCAGCAGTTCCCCGCGAAAGCCCGTCGGCTCTTTATCCACGATCAGCAGATCGGGGGTGTATTCCTCGATCGCGGTGCGGATCAGACCGGCCCGCAGAGAGGTGACCTCGTCGATATCAAGGCCAAGCGTTTGCGCCACATAGCTACCGTCGGCCAGCTTCGTCACGCCGGGAAGGCGGATGTGGTCGACGCCTTTGGGAAAGGTGAAACGCCCTGCGACGGGCGATCCGGTCAGGATGATGGCCGAGGCATCTTCGTCGCCGTCCATCAAGGCGGCAGCCAGTGCGCGCGACCGCCGTAAGTGGCCCAATCCAAAGGTGTCGTGGCTATAGAAAAGCACCCGCCGCGCTGGTTTGCCATTGCGGGCGTTGTTCGAGACCGTTTGGCGCATGGGCCGATCCTAACTTAGTCAAATATCCTTGGCCGCAGCTATCAGTCTGGCGGCTAGAAAGCGTTTATTGTCGAAGGCAGGTGAACCCGTCCCGCCCGATGCACCCAGAAACCGAATACACTCACATCACCTTGGTCTGCCGGTCGAACAGCCCAATAAGAATACCTTAGGCATCTATGGCGAACATGTCATGCATTTCAGCACCTTCCGCCGTCGCCGCCCCTGAATGGGCTGCGAAAACCGGCGTTTGAGCGGGCCAAGCCCGTGGGAAGATGCGGCGCGTGTCATATTCGGCGTCCTTCGCGGTTCATCGTCAGGGGGAGTAGGTGGGGCCGGGGGGGTAAGATTGCAATGGCACGTGGGGCGCCTTAGCGTCTCAAGACTGCTCCCCAAGGCCATGAGCGAGGACATATGCGGCATTTCATCTTCACCCTTCTTTTGTCGCTGTGGGTCTTGCCCTTTGCCAACGCCGCGACGGCGCAAGGGGTTCTGTCCCTTTTGCCAACAGCGCAGGAAACTGCCGTCAGCGATGCAGAAGGCGACGCCGCGCGACTGCAAGAGGTCATCAGGCAAGCCGCTGAAAGCGGGGTGAGCGTGGTGGTGGTCGATAGCGCGGGCCAGTTGTTGAACCAGCCCGCATCTGCCCAACCGACCGAGGGCGACCGGCAAGAGGCGGCGCTGGCCAAGGAAACCTCTGCGCTGATGCACCTGCAAGAACGGGGCAACCAGTTCCGCACTGCCTTGATCGAACGCATCGTGCAGTTGCCCGACGCGATCAACGAGGTGATCTATATTCTGCGGGCCGCCAGCCCGGACGGCACGCTTTGGGCCTTCGGTGAGACGCTGCTGGTGGCGCTCGCGCTGTTTGCCGTCGGGGCCGTGGTCGAGGTAGAGCTGTTCGGCAAGCGAATGGCACGCGGCTTCGTCACTGCCAAAGTGCAGGCGAACCCCGTCGGCTATACCGAAAAGATGCCGTTTCTGGTGTTTCGGTTTTTCATGGGGATCATCGGCGTTCTGGTGTCGATGGTGGTGGCCTATATTCTGGGCACGCTGCTGTTTGGACCGCTTGAAGACACGGCGATCCAGTTCACTGTCACGCTGATCAACATCGGCTATTTCGTCTGTCGCGTGGCCGCGGGCCTGTGGCGGATGATCCTGTCACCCTTCCTGTCGCAATACCGCATCCCCGTGTTCAGCGACCGCGACGCCAAACGCCTGCACCGCTGGCTGTGGATGATGGCAAGCCTTGATACCGTCGCGATCCTGTTCGGTATCTGGATCGCTGAACTGGGGCTGAATTATGATGTCTATGCTTTCATCGCCTCCCTGATGTCGGCGGCGATCGTCGTGGCGAATATTCTGATGATCTGGGTCAACCGCCGCCCCATTTCAAACGCGCTGCGCCAGGGCAAGCCCGCGTCGGAATGCAGCGCCGTGGGGCGATTTATGTCGCGGGCCTGGGCACCGCTGGTGGTGGCCTACGCGATTTTTGCCTGGTTCGAACTGACCTATGATCTGGTGCTCGAGAACCCGAGCTCCGTGCCTCTGATCGCGGGGGCTTATGGTATTCTGGTGTCGATCATCGTGGTCTACGGTGTGATCAACTATGCTATTGAACGCGGCTTTGCCCGCGCGCGCATGATGCGCCGCCTGAACGAGCTGCGCCGAGAGAAGCGCGCGGATGCCGCCCTGGACGAGGACGCGCCCGAGGCCGCCGGCACAGCGCAAGCGGATGATACCATGTCGCTGGACGAGGCTGACCGACAGGCGGCAATGGTGCCACGCCAAAGTCTCACCAGCTTTGAAGGTCTGGCGCGGCGCGTGGCCGGTATCCTCGCCTTTGTTACGGGGGCCTATGCGTTCTTCTATATCTGGGACACAGAGGCAACGTTGATGGTCGAAAGCCACGCGGACAAGCTGCTGGACGTGATGGTGATCCTGTTTATCGGCTACGTCGTCTATCACGCCTTCCGCATCTGGATCGACAGCAAGATCGAGGCCGAAACCGCCGACCAGCCCGAGGCGGAACTGGGTGACGAAGGCAGCGGCGCGTCCTCTGCCAGCCGGTTGGCAACGCTGCTT
>NZ_DGMH01000066.1:85234-85755 GCF_002388305.1 Sulfitobacter sp. UBA4523 | reverse complement strand
TTGGCAACGCTGCTGCCGCTGTTTCGCAACTTTGTCCTGATCGTTCTGATCGTGACCATCGCCCTCATCGTGTTGATGGAATTCGGGATCAATGTCGGCCCGCTGTTCGCCGGTGCGGGGATCGTCGGTGTTGCCGTCGGCTTTGGCAGTCAAGCACTGGTGCGCGATATCTTTGCCGGCGCGTTCTTTCTGTTCGACGATGCCTTCCGCAAGGGGGAATACCTTGATGTGGGCGGCGTGAAGGGCACGGTCGAGAAAATCTCGGTCCGGTCGTTCCAGCTGCGCCACCATCTGGGCGCGCTGCACACCATCCCCTTTGGCGAGCTGCAGGTGATGACCAACTACAGCCGCGACTGGGTGATCATGAAGCTGCCGTTGCGGGTGACCTATGACACCGATGTCGAACGCGTTCGCAAGCTGATCAAAAAGCTCGGCATCGCGCTGCTGGATGATCCGGTGATCGGCGACAACTTTATCCAGCCGCTGAAATCGCAGGGCGTGATTGAAATGCAGGATTCCGC
>NZ_DGMH01000066.1:37242-85115 GCF_002388305.1 Sulfitobacter sp. UBA4523 | reverse complement strand
ATGATCATCCGGGTCAAGTTCATGACCAAACCGGGGGATCAATGGCTGGTGCGCAAGAAGGTCTATGAGGAAATCCGAGCCTTGTTTGAGCGCGAAGGAATCCGTTTTGCCCATCGGGAGGTCACTGTGCGTCTGGCCGACGGCAAGGTCAAAGACCTGAGCGACGAGGAACGCGATGCGGTGACCGCAGCGGCGCAGGCATCGCTGGAAGAAGAGGCACAATCCGGCCCGGAACCGGGCGGCGACGACCGATAGCCGCGTCTCGCGCAGTTGTGACATTGAAACGGTGGCGGCGGGCGCTAGCATCATCTTCACCTGCAACAGGAGAATTCCCATGAAACAGTCCAGACGCCAATTCCTGACGACCACCGTCGCCACTGCCGGGGTTGTGACGCTACTGCCTTATGCCGCGCAAGCCGCGGCTCACGGTGGTAATATGTTCCCCATGACCGGCGGCGAAGTCAAAGTGCACCCCATCGACCACGCGTCCTTCGTGATGGAGACGCCAGCCGGCGTGATCTACTGCGATCCCGTGGGCGAGGTCGCCAACTACAGCGATTTTGCCACCCCCGATCTGATCCTGATCACCCACGAGCACGGCGATCACTATAACGCCGAAACACTGGCCGGTGTGGTGGGCGAAAACACGCAGATCCTTACCAATCCTGCGGTCTACGACATGCTGCCCGAAGCACTGAAGGCCAAGGCGAATGCACTGGCCAATGGCGAGCAGGCGATGTTCAACGAGGTCTCGATCGAGGCGATCCCCGCCTATAACACCACCGAAGAACGCAAGCAGTTCCACCCGCAGGGGCGTGACAACGGCTATATCGTGAACCTCAGCGATTTCCGCGTGTATATCTCGGGCGATACCGAAGCGACGCCGGAGATGCTGGCGCTAGAGAATATCGATCTGGCGTTTGTCTGTATGAACCTGCCGTTTACCATGGACGCGACCTCGGCCGCGGCTGCGGTGTCGACGTTCAAAC
The DNA here is from genome assembly GCF_002388305.1 of Sulfitobacter sp. UBA4523. Taxonomy (NCBI): domain Bacteria; kingdom Pseudomonadati; phylum Pseudomonadota; class Alphaproteobacteria; order Rhodobacterales; family Roseobacteraceae; genus Sulfitobacter; species Sulfitobacter sp. UBA4523. Next base: position 84,126 of record NZ_DGMH01000066.1, on the reverse strand, counting down.
CCTCCTTCGTCTACCCCTACCATTACCGTGGGCGCGACGACGGCACGCAAGACCCCGCCGCCTTTGCCGCCATGGTCGGCGAGGGGATCGAAGTCAAAATGGGCGACTGGTACTGATCCGGCGCAGCGGGGGGCCAGCCCCCCGCACCCCCCGGGATTTAGACCATTTGGAACTGAAGGCCCCAGCGGGTCAGGATTTATACGGATCAAGGCTTGCGCGCAGACCATCGCCCAGGAAGTTGAACGCTAGCACCACGACGATGATCGGCAGCATGGGAATGGCGGTCCACCAGTAGATTTCGATGCTCGCCAGATTTTGCGCGTCATTCAGCATGACGCCCCAGCTGACCGCGGGTGCGCGTAGACCCAACCCGAGGTAGCTCAGCGCGGTTTCCCCAAGGATCATCGCCGGGATCGACAGGGTCGCGCTGGCGATCAGATGCGACATGAAATTCGGCAACAGGTGTTTGCGGATCACCCGTGCGGGCGACGCGCCCATCATCTCGGCCGCTTTGACGTATTCCTCTTCACGCAGGCTCAGGAATTTTGACCGCACCGCCCGCGCCAGGCCGGGCCAGTCCAGAATGCCGAGGATGATCGAGATGATAAAGAACACCGACACCGGTCCCCAGTTCGACGGCACCGCCGCCGAAAGTGCCAGCCAGAGCGGGAGCTCTGGCAAGGACCGCAAAATCTCGATCGCGCGGTTGACCAGCCAGTCGGTCTTGCCGCCGAAGTAACCGGCCAGCGATCCAAAGAAAATCCCCAGCACAAAGCTGACCGTGATGCCGATCAACCCCACCGTCAAGGACAGCTGCGCGCCATAGAGGATGCGGCTGAACACATCGCGCCCCAACCGATCCGATCCCCAGAGAAACACCGTCGCCCCGTCAGGCGCGCAGAACAGGTGGGTGTCGCTGGGGATGACAGCAAAGAGGTGGTAGGTTTCACCCTTACAAAAATACTCAATCTTGCGCGGGTTGCTGGTATCGGTGTCGTAGACCCAGCGGAAATTCACCAGATCCGCAGTGCCCGTCGTCTCGTAGACGAAGGGGCCGATGAAACTGCCCTCGTGCCAAAGGTTGATGCTTTGGGGGGGCGCGTAGATGTGTTCGGCATTGCGCTCGTTTGGTGTGTAGGGCGCGATGAACCCCGCCACTGGGAGGATCAGATAGCAAAAGGCCAGAAACAGCCCGGATACCAGCGCCAGCTTGTGCCGCCGGAACTTGCGCCACATGAGCCGCGCGACAGAGGCGTCCATCTCGGCCCGCTCAGGCGCGGAAAGATCGGCGTCGTCGGTCCAGGGGGTGGTGTCGACAAAGCGGTTGTCCGGCTGGATGCTCATGAGCTGCGTGCCCCGTAACGGATGCGCGGATCAAGCAGGACCAGCAGCATGTCAGAGATCATCGTGCCGATCAGCGTCAGCAGGGCCACGAACATCAGGATGAACGCCGCGAGGAACTGGTCTTGAGACTTCAGTGCCACCAGCAGATAGGGCCCGATGGTTTGCAGGCCCAGCACCACCGATACCAGCACAGAGCCCGAGACCATCGCAGGCAGCAGGTTCCCGATATCCGCGACAAAGGGGTTGAAGGCCACGCGCAGCGGGTATTTCGACAGCAGTCGCGCGGGGCCCATGCCCTTGGCCTTGGCGGTTTCCACATAGGGTTTATCAAGCTCGTCGAGCATATTCGCCCGTAACCGCTGCATCATCGCGGCGGCTCCGGCGGTGCCGATCACAAAGGTCGGTACAATCAGGTGCAGCAGGACCGAGCGTACTTTTTCCCATGACATGGGCTGGCCCTCAAGCTCGGGGGCCATAAGCCCGCCAATCGGCAGGTCAAAGTATTTATGGCCATAGTAAAACAGGATCAGTGCCAGCAGGAAGTTCGGTGTCGCGAGCCCGAGGTAGCCCAGAAAGCCAGCGGTATAATCGACCCAAGTCTCGGATTTGGCCGCGGCGAGCACCCCAAGCGGCAAGGCGATAAGATAAACGAATAATACGGCGGCGAGATTGACCAGCACCGTCATCCAAAGCGCATCGCCGACGATTTCGCCCACGGGGCGGTCAAACTCGAACGACCAGCCGAAATTGCCTTGGATCAAGCCGGCAAACCCCTGCGGCCCCGGCACCATGCCGACCCAGATCAGGTATTGCTTCCAGATCGGTTCATCCAGCGCGTATTCGTGGCGCAGAAACTCGGCCTTGGCGACGCCTTCGGCCTGACCCGTCGCGCGCAACTCGGCGATCTGGTTCGACAGATAGTCGCCGGGGGGCAGGTTGATGATGACGAAGACCAGAAGCGAGACCACCCAGAGGGTCAGTAGCATGGTGATGAAACGCCACACGGCGTATCGGAGGAAGATCATCGGCTTACCTGCACATGGGGGTCTTGGAAGTAGAATTCGTCGATGCGGTGAATGCCGAAATGCGCGCCGGGATCAAAGGCCCAGATTCCATGCTCCGGTACATTCATCAGATCGTTTGAGACGACGACGGGTTGCGGGGCCTCGGCCAGCACGCCGATGGCGAATTGCTGTTCGGCGTGAATGGCGAGCATCCGCTTCCAGATGTCTTCGCGCACCTGTGGGTCGTCGGTGTGGTTCCAGTCATTCGCCAGCAGCATCAGCCGTTTCGCGGGCTGCATATCGGGGGGCGACCCGGCCTGTCCGACTGTTTGATAGTATTGTCCCCACATCGGCCAGGCAAAGAATTCCTGATTGGTGGGCGCCAGATAGGAAGGAGAGGTCGACGGCCCCGGAAGCCCGTTGTCCCAGCCGAACCAGACCGAGGCCATGGTCCGCCCTGCATAGATCCGGTTGCGCAGGATATCGCGGTCCAGCGGGCGCATGATCAGGCGGATGCCCAGATCACGCCACGTGTCCGCGATGATCGCCAGCGCGTTTTCTTCCTCGCTGCGTTCGCCGGCGGTTTCGATCACGAATTCCATCGGGCGGCCATCGGGAAGCTTGCGGAGCCCTGCGGGGGTGCGGTCGGTCAGACCCATATCATCCAGCAGCGCGTTGGCGTGGGCGAGGTTCATCATGGACCACGCATGTGTGTTGTCGTCGTTGTAAAGCGCGCTTTGCGACAGGGCGGACATGCCGCCTTCGCTGGCGAGGCCAAAATAGAGCGCGCGGTTGATCATGCGTCGATCGATGCCGAGGCTCAGGGCGCGGCGAAAACGCACGTCGCGCATGACCTCGCGCCACACGGGGTCGGCGAAGTTCAGGTTGGGATAGATGGCGATCTGGCTGGCGGCACCGTTGGCCCAAAGCAGGGTGCGGTATTTGCCGCCGTCCGCCTCGCCTTTCTTGAGGATCGCGACATCGGGGAAATCGAGCCCGCGCGCCTGCAGGTCGACCTCGCCCGCGTTGGCCTTGGCCGCGATCAGCCCACCGCCGACCACGGTCATCTGCACCACGTCGATATAGGGCAGCTGCACGCCGCGGCTGTCGATACGGTGGAAATAGGGGTTACGCACAAAGAGCTTGCGCGAGCTGTCCTTGTCCGAGGTGTTGATCCACGGCTGCAGGGTCGGCAGCGCGGGGTTGTCGAACTTGTACATATTGTCGCGCTTGTTGTGCAGCGCGGCCCAGCTTTTGACCCGCGCGGCTTTGATCTTTTCGGCCAGCGCATCGGGGTCGGCGAACTTCTTGTGGAACTGCGACAGGTAGTGGGCGGGGCGATAGATGAACGGTGGGCTTGCTTGCGCCAGCAGCGGCAGGAAATTCGGATTGGGGATCTGCCATTCGAAGACGACCGTATGTTCATCGGGGAAGGTGACCTTTCCCAGGCGGTTGTCCACGATCATGAAATCCGGCGGCCCGCTGGGGGTGATGTCAGGGTCGTTGGCAACATTTTCCCACCAATAGCGGAAGTCATCCGAGGTAAAGGGCATGCCGTCCGACCAGCGGTGACCGGGGCGCAGGTGAAGCGTGAATTTGCGCCCTTCTTCCACGTCCACCGCGGCGAGGATATCGGGGGCAAGCGTGTAGTCAGGCTGATACCCCACCAGCCGCGCGTAGCCGTAAACCACCATTTGCCGCACGTCCTTGGTGCGCGAGATCAACGTGCGTAGCGTACCGCCCTGACGCCCAAAGCTGCGGCCCTTGGCTTCGAGGTCGACGACCAGAGGCTCTGACGGGATGCGGTCCTGCACGTGAGGCAGGCTGCCGGCGTTGACCTCTTGCGCCCAAAAGCTGCTTTCTTGCAGCACGGGGCCGTCGCTATGCGCGGCAAGGGGCGCAAAGGCGAGGGTCGCGGCGAGGGCAAGGAAGAACTTACGCATGACAACGTACCTTATGGCCGGGCTCAAGCTCGCGCAGGGCAGGGGCGTGATGGCCTTCAAAACGGAACTGTTCGGGCCAGAGCGTGGGAGAGCCCGCGCCCTTGGCGACCAGATCAAGATCGATGGGCCGGCTGATGTCGGGTTCGGGCTGTGCCGCGATCAAGGCGCGGGTGTAGGGGTGTTGCGGATTGTAGAACAATGTGTCGGGCGGGGCCTGTTCGACGATCACGCCAGCGCGCATGACCGCGACCTCGTCCGCGATGCGGGCAACGACCGCCAGATCATGGCTGATGAACAGGTAGCTCAGGTTGGCGCGGTCGCGGATGTCTTCGAGCAGGGTCAGAATTTGCTCTTGGACTGAGACATCCAGCGCGGAGGTGGGTTCGTCGCAGATCAGCAGCTTCGGATCGAGCGTCAGCGCGCGGGCAATGGACAGCCGTTGGCGCTGGCCGCCTGAAAACGCATGCGGGAAACGGCCAAGCATATCAGGGTTCAATCCGACCCACCGCAGCATTTCGGCCGCCTTTTCGCGGCGGTCGCGGGCGGTGCCGATGTTGTGCACCTCCATCGGTTCGGTCAGGGCTTGCTGCACGCGCATCCGCGGGCTGAGCGAGGAATACGGGTCTTGAAACACCATCTGCGCTTGCCGTTGAAATGCGGTGCGCTCAGTGGGCGACAGATCATGCACGGCCAGCGGTGCGGCGGCGGGGTCGGGGCGAAACAGCACTTTGCCGCCGGCATCGGGACGTTCGGCCCCCATGGCGATGCGGGCGCAGGTGGTCTTGCCCGATCCGCTTTCGCCGACAATCGCCAGCGTCTTGCCACGGGGCAGGTGCAGGTCAACGTGCTGGCAGGCGGATACGGACACCGGCTTGCGCCAGCCGCCTGCCCGCATGGTGTAGGTTTTGGACACATCGCGCAGATCAAGGATCACATCATCTGCGGGTTTCGGGGATGCGGGGGCAGGAGCGGCCACGGCGGGGATCATCGGGGCGGCGGCGAAAAGCTTGGCGGTGTAGGGGTGGGCAGGGCTGCCCAACACCTCTTGCGCATCGCCCCGTTCCATCACGCGGCCCTTGTTCATCACCACGACGCGCTGCGCCATATTCGCCACGACGCCCAGATCATGGGTCACAAGGATTACGCCCATACCGGTTTCTGCCTGAAGCGACCGGATCAGCCCGAGCACCTGCGCCTGTGTCGTCACATCCAAGGCGGTCGTCGGTTCGTCCGCGATCAACAGCTCGGGCTTGGCGACCATGGCCATAGCGATCATCGCGCGCTGGCGCATCCCGCCGGACATCTCGAACGGATAGCTTTTCCAGGCGCGCAGCGGATCGACAAAGCCGACCTTCTCAAACTGTTCGAGCACGGCACGTTTGGCCGCCCTTCGTCCCATATTGCGGTGCAAGCGCAGCACTTCGGCGACCTGATCCCCAAGCCGGTGCAGCGGCGATAGCGACCGCATCGGCTCTTGAAAGATCATCGAGATGCGATCCCCCCGAATGGCGCGCATCTTCTTTTCGGGGAGGGACAGCAGGTTGACGGCACCCTCGGCCCCGTTGAACCGGATCGACCCGCCGCGCATCTGTGCCGCATCGGGCAGCAGGCGCAAAACCGACCGGCAGGACAGCGTTTTGCCAGACCCGCTTTCGCCCACCAGCGCGAGGGTCTCGCCCGCGTTCAATGCAAAGCTGACGCCGTCCACGACCGACGGGCCGTTGCCGAAACCGATCGACAGATCATTTACTTCAAGAAGGGGGGCCATTGTTATCCCAAGCGGGTCAGAGCGATCATTACCTATCGAGTGAAGCCGATAAACACCCAAGCGTCTAGGGGGCAGCGCAAAAACCAAGCGTCAGCGGTACACAAAGGGGGGCGGCGTCCCCATGTTGCATCAGTACGACCCAACCCGAAGGAGAACCGCGATGAGCCGCCTGGACATTTTTATCAACCGTATGGTGTCACAGCGTGCGTGTATCGACCATGCCGCCGCCCTGACGCAGACAATGACGGGGCCGGTGTTCGAGCTGGGATTGGGCAATGGCCGTACCTTTCACCACATCCGTGAAACGATGCCCGACCGCGATATCTTTGTGTTTGAGCGCGCGGTTGCATCGAATCCCGATAGCACGCCCGAGGACCATCAGCTGATCCTGGGCGATGTGCACGAAACCCTGCCTGCGGCACTGACGCGCTTTGGCGCGAATGCGGCTCTGATTCACGCGGATCTTGGCGGACATAACCTTGCAAAAAACGATGCTTTCGCGCGTGAAATCTCGCCTTTGATCGAGCCGTTATTGGCCGTCGGGGGCATCATGGTGTCCAGTGACCGGATGTATTTCGACAATTTGATCGAAATCCCCTTACCACCTGAAGCTGTGGAGGGACGCTGCTTCATGTACCGCCGCGAGAAGTCGTGATCTGAAATAAGTATTTGATAATTATTGGTTAAATATTAAGCGGCGTCGGTATTCCGGCGCCGCTTTAAGTTTCGCTTGCACGTTCCATATCCCCTCCCTAGTGTGCGCCCGAGACATAGTGAAACGATGTTTCGCATGGTAAAACAATTCTTGGGAGGGAATTACATGTCCTTTTTGAAAAACCTATCTTTCGCTGCTGCAATGACTGTGGCTGCTTCCGTTGCCGGTGCTGAAACCGTGCTGATCCACGGCGAAGCAGGCCCGAATCGCGGTGCCCGTGCAGATGCGTTGCAGTGGTTCGCCGACCAGGTTGCCGAGCGGTCGGAAAACGATCTGCGCCTCGACATCCAGTGGGGCGGCGCGCTGTTCAAGGCGAATGCGGCTGTACAGTCCATCGGTGACGGTGTGGCGGATATGGGGTCGGTGATCGCGGTGTATTACCCGCAGGAAATGGCCGCCTATGGCATCGCTGACCTGCCCGTAAACAACCCGGACGCCTGGGTCGGTATGCGCGCCACGGACGAGCTGATGCGGTCGAACCCTGCGATTGCGGAAAACCTGGCTGAAAAGAACCTCGTGTACATCGGCACATGGACCACCAGCCAGGTGAACATCGGCTGTAAGGGTGACGCGATCCGTTCGGTTGCCGATATCGCCGGCAAGAAAGTACGCGGCACAGGGGCCTACGGTAAGGTCTTTGGCGACGAAGGCGCGAACATGGTCAATATGTCGATCTATGACGCGTACCAAGGGCTCGACACCGGTCTGATCGACTGTAGCCAAGGGTATTCCTACGCTGTTGCCGCGTTGAAGCAGGCCGAAGTCATGGACAACTACACCCTGCTGAATTGGGGCCAGGTTGGCGGCGTCGGCATCTTCATGAACAAAGACATGTTCGATGCGCTGTCCGAAGATCAGCAAACTGTGCTGATGGAAACCGGTGCTGATCTGTCCGATGAATTCGGCCGCATGATCACCACCGCGAACGACAACGCCATTGCCGCGATGAAAGAGCAAGGTGTCGAAGTGTTCGAACTGCCCGCGGAAGAGCGCGCCAAGCTGGTCGAAGGCGGCGAGAAGTATCTGGCCGAGTGGGTCGAGACAGCCAACCGCACCGGTCTGCCGGGCGAGCAACTGCTGGAAGACTACAAGGCGCTGATCGCTAAATACACGCAAGAGCGCGACGAGAACGGTTACCCTTGGGCAGCTGACAACAACTAAACACAAGCTTTGGGAGGAGCAGGGACCATGTTGGTACCACTTGAGAAAATCCTGTTGGGGTTGGGCGCGGCTGCGGTCATCCTTTTGGGGATCTTGATCACGTCCAACGTGGTCGCACGCGCCGTCTTCGCGTCTAGCGTACCCGATAGCGTCACTTTGGTGCGGGAGCTGATGGTTGCGGCCATCCTCCTGCCCCTTGCGGCAGCGACCGCAAACCGCGCTCATGTTAGTGTGGCTTTTGTGTCCGACCGGTTCGGGCCCAAACTCCGGTCCTGGCTTATTGTGCTGGGGTCGGTCATGGGGATGATCGCCTTGGGCGGTCTGATCTATTCCGGCGGCCGCGAATTCCTGAGCGTTTGGGAAAAGGGCAGCTTTTTCTACGGTGACCTGAACCTGCCCAAATGGCCCGGACGTCTGTTGTTTGTGGTCGGTATCGCCGCCTGCTGGCTGCGTCTGGCGGAACTGGCGATCCGCGATGTGCGGACCATCCTGTCCGGGGGCATCGTCTCGGACGAAGAAAACCACACAATCGAGCTCGTTGCCGAAAAAGAGGTGCTGTAATGGATGCGTCGACCATCGGGCTGATTGCCTTTGCTGCCGTTCTGATCCTGTTGGCGCTGCGTGTGCCGATTGCCTTTGCGCTGGCCAGTGTCGCGACAATTGCGACCTTCTTTATCTTTGCCTTCCGCACCGGCACTTTCATGCCCGAACGTGCCATCCGTGCGACAACGTCGATGGTGTTCTCGAACTCCTTTGACCTGATACACTCTTACGATCTATCGATGATACCGCTGTTTGTCGCGCTTGGGCACATTGCCTATCGCGCGGACATCACGACCAAGATCTACCACGCGGCCAAGGTCTGGCTGACGCGTCTGCCCGGCGGTGTTGCCATGGCAAGCGTCATGGGCTGTGGCGGATTTTCGGCCATTACCGGCAGCTCTATCGCCTGTGCCTCGACCATGGGGAAAATCTGTACGCCCGAGATGCTGCGCATGGGCTATGACCCGCGTCTGGCAACAGCGTCGGTCGCGGCAGGGGGCACGCTGGGGTCGCTGATCCCGCCGTCGGTTCTGTTCATCATCTACGGTATCTTCACCGAGACCTCGATTTCGTCACTGTTCCTTGCGGGTGTTTTGCCGGGGCTGCTGACGCTGGCGGGCTTTATCCTCGTGATCGCCGTCTGGGTCTGGCGTTCGCCCGAAATCGCCCCTTCGACAGCGACACGCTACTCCGCCAAGGAACGCTTTGCGGCGGCGGCTGAAAGCTGGCCTGCGGTCATGCTGTTCGTGTTGATCATCGGCGGTATCTACGGCGGTATCTTTACGGCGACCGAAGCGGCGGCTGTCTGCGTGGTCGCGGCGACGCTGATCGGTTTTGCGCAGCGCAAGCTGACCTTGCAGGGCCTGTGGGACGCGGTGAAAGAGACGTGCATCCAGACCGCGGCGATCTTCTTTATCGCGGCAGGGGCCAAGATCTTTGTGGCCTTTATCGCCCTGACCAACGTTGCCCCGATGATTGTGAACGTCGTGGCCGAGGCAGAGCTGTCCGTCGTGGTCCTGCTGCTGGCGATTGCCGCGATCTATCTGCTGCTTGGCATGTTCCTTGATCCCATCGGCATCATGGTTCTGACCCTGCCGCTGATGATCCCGCTGGTGGAAAGCTATGACATGAACCTGATCTGGTTCGGTGTTGTGGTGATTAAACTGCTGGAAATCGGGCTGATCACGCCGCCTGTCGGGTTGAACGTCTTTGTTATCGCCAATGTGGTGGGCAAAGAGGCTCCGATCGACAAGATCTTTGCGGGTATCACGCGCTTCCTCAGCGTTGACGTGATCGTGCTGGTGCTGATCATGTCCTTCCCGATGATCTCGCTGCTTATTCCTATGGCGGCGCGATGAGTGGGGACACCACAGACAGGAAGTTTGCCAACACTCTGGCGCGGGGGCTTGCTGTATTGCGGGCCTTTCGCGCCAGTGACAGCGGGCTGACCCACGCGCAGATTGCCGACCGGACGGGGCTGCCCAAGCCTACGGTGTCGCGGCTGACCTATACGCTGTGCGAACTCGGCTACCTCAGCCACGGCGGGCGCAATGACCGCTTTCGGCTGGGGCCGTCGGCTATCGCGCTTGGCTCTGTCGCATCGGTGGCGGTGAACTTTCTGGATTTGGTGTCCGACGCCATGCAAGAGCTGGCCGATAAAACGGGCACGCTACTGCTGGTCGCCGTGCGCGACGACGAGAAAATGATGCTGGTGCGCACATGGCGGCCACAGAACGCTTCGACCATCTGGCTGGAGCCGGGGCACCGGATTCCCGTGTTCGGATCGTCGTCGGGCATGGCCGTCGTGGCGTCACTTGGCGAAGAGCGCTTTGAGCAGTTGACGCCCGAAGCGGATATGCGAAGGTTCCGGGCGGAGGGATATTCGCAATTGATAGAACAAGGGTTCGCCTACGCGTCGGAGGGCACACGATATGCCAGTACGATCAACGCCGTAAGTGTCCCCTATTTTGCCGAAGAGTTCGGCGAACCGGTATCGTTCACCGCCGGGGCCATGCCACATGATTTGCCCGATTCCCGTATCGTGCAAGAGGTCGGCCCCGCGTTGCGTGAACTGGTGCGCGCGCTTGAACAGCGCACCGGGCGCACCCCCGCGCTCAGCCGCCGGGACTGAAACAAGACTAGACCAAGGAATATGCTAAATGACTGACAAGATTGGATATACCCGCAAAGGCGACGTGGCCGTGCTGCGGATCAAGAACCCCCCGGTCAATGCGTTGTCCCATGCTGTTCGTGAAGGTCTGGTGGCCGGTATGGCGCAGGCCGAGGCCGATGACGGCGTCAAAGCTGTGGTTATCGTCGGCGAGGGCCGCGCCTTTATCGCCGGTGCGGATATCACCGAATTCGGCAAAACGCCGCTGGAACCTTTCCTGCCGGATGTGTGCAAACGGATCGAGGATTCTCCGCTGATCGTTGTCGCCTCCATGCATGGTGTGTCCTTGGGCGGCGGGCTCGAGATCGCGCTGTCGGCGCATTACCGCGTGGCGCAGCCTTCGGCCAAAGTGGGCCTGCCCGAAGTGCATCTGGGCCTGATCCCCGGTGCCGGTGCGACCCAGCGTTTGCCGCGTCTGATCGGCGTGGACCCCTCGCTTGATCTGATCACCTCTGGCCGTCAGGTCAAAGCGGCCGAAGCCGAAAGCCTTGGCATTGTCGATCAGGTCACCGAGGGCGACCCCGAGGATGTGGGCGTCGCCTATGCCGAGAACCTGATCGCCACCAACGCACCGCGCCGCCCCGTCAGCGAGATGGCCGCACCCGCGCCGATCGACTGGGATGCCGCCTATGACGGGACGCTGAAAAAGGGGCGGGGGCAAATCTCTCCGGCGCAGGCGGTCCGCGCGGTTCAGGCCGCGGCAGAGCTGCCCTTTGACGAAGGCATGCTGGCCGAGCGCAAGATTTTCATGGAGTTGATGGAGACAGACCAGCGTCAGGGCATGATCCACGCGTTCTTCTCTGAGCGTGCGGTAGGCAACCTGCCGGAACTGAAAGGCGTCGAACCCCGCGCGTTGCAATCCATCGGCATCATCGGCGGCGGCACCATGGGCGCAGGCATCGCCACGGCTGCGCTGTTGGCAGGCTTCAACGTCGTGCTGATCGAGATGAAGGAAGACGCCGCAGAGGCCGCGCGCGGTCGCATCGCGGGCAATCTTTCCGGCGCGCTTAAGCGTGGCAAGATCACGCAGATGAAATACGACGCGATGACCAACACAGCACTTGAGGTGTCGATCAACTATGACAGCCTCGCCTCGGTCGATCTGGTGATCGAAGCCGTGTTCGAGGATATGGGTGTCAAGAAAGAGGTGTTCGGCAAGCTTGATGCCGTGTGCAAACCCGGTGCTATCCTGGCGTCCAACACATCCTATCTGGATGTGGACGAGATCGCGGCCAGCATCTCGCGCCCTGCGGATGTGATCGGGCTGCACTTCTTCTCGCCCGCGCATATCATGAAGCTGCTCGAAGTGGTCGTCGCCGAAAAGACCGCCCCCGATGTGGTTGCCACGGGCTTTGCCCTTGGCAAGGCGCTGAACAAGATTTCCGTGCGCGCCGGTGTCTGCGACGGGTTTATCGGCAACCGTATTCTGGCAACCTACCGCACCGCTGCCGATCACATGGTGCTTGATGGCGCATCGCCGTTCCAGATCGACAAGGCGCTGGTGGATTTCGGCTTTGCCATGGGCCCCTTTGCCGTGGGCGATCTGGCCGGACTCGATATCGGCTGGGCCACACGCAAGCGCAAGGCGGCGACGCGCCACCCTGCCGAACGCGTGCCGACATACCCCGACAAGATCTGCGAAGCCGGCAACTTCGGTCAGAAGACCGGCAAAGGCTACTACATCTATGAGGCCGGATCGCGCGGCGGCGTGCCGAACCCCGAAGTGTCCGAGCTGATCGCCGCCGAACGCGCCGAGCGTGGCATCACCCCGCGTGACTTTACCGACGCAGAGATCGTCCGCCGCTATATGGCCGCGATGGTCAACGAGGCGGCAAAGGTCGTGGGCGAGGGTATCGCGAAGCGGCCCTTGGACGTGGATATGGTCCTGCTCTTTGGCTACGGCTTCCCGCGCTACTGGGGTGGCCCGATGAAATGGGCCGACCTGCAGGGGCTGCCTGCACTGCTGGCCGACATCGAAAGCTACGCCAAGGAAGACGCCTGGTTCTGGGAACCCGCGCCGCTGCTGAAACAGCTGGTGGCCGAAGGGCGCACCTTTGACGACCTGAACAAACAAGCCGCTAAGTAAATGAACAAGGGCGCAATGCCCGACAGTATAAACCGGAGGAAGACAAATGGATCTGAGCTATAGCGACGAAGAAAAGGCTTTCCGCGCCGAAGTGCGGGCCTTTCTTGAGGAAAAGCTCCCCAAGGAAATGAGCGACAAAATCCGCAAGGGTGAAGAGCTGGGTAAAGACGGTCAGGAACAGTGGCATGCTATCCTGAACGCCCAAGGCTGGCTGGCCCCGAACTGGCCCAAGAAATTTGGCGGTGCGGAATGGAACGCGGTGCAGCGTCACATCTTCGAAGAAGAAGCCGCCGCTGCCTATGCGCCGCGCATTGTGCCTTTTGGCCTGTCGATGCTGGCCCCCGTGCTGCAAAAATTCGGCTCGCAAGAGCAGAATGATTACTGGCTGCCCCGCATCCTGTCGGGCGAAGACTGGTGGTGTCAGGGCTATTCCGAGCCGGGTGCGGGGTCCGACCTTGCCTCGCTCAAGACCGAAGCGGTTCTAAACGACGAAGGCACGCACTACATCGTCAACGGTCAGAAGACGTGGACCACGCTGGGTCAGCACGCGAACATGATCTTCTGCCTTGTGCGCACCGACAAGACGGTGAAGCAGCAAGAGGGTATTTCCTTCCTGCTGATCGACATGGACACCCCCGGCGTCGAAGTGCGCCCGATCATCCTGCTCGACGGCACCCACGAGGTGAACGAGGTCTGGTTCTCGGATGTGAAAGTGCCGGTCGAAAACCTTGTCGGCAAAGAGAACGAAGGCTGGACCTACGCCAAGTACCTGCTGACCCACGAACGCACCAACATCGCGGGCGTCGGGTTCTCGCAAGCGGGTCTGACCGCGGTCAAACGTATCGCCAAGGCAGAGATGTCCGGCGGCAAGCCGTTGATGCAGAACCCGCATTTCGCGGCACGTGTGGCACAGGTTGAAATCGACCTGATGGCGATGAGCACCACAAACCTGCGCATCGTCTCTAAGGCGGCAGCGGGTGCGGCACCGGGCGTTGAATCGTCCATGCTGAAGGTCAAAGGCACGATTATCCGTCAGGAGATCAACGACCTCGCACGTCGTGCGGCGGGTGCCTATGCGATGCCATTCGCATCCGAAGCGATCGAAGGGTCGAACCTGGCCCTGCCTGATCCGTTGAATGCCGGCCCCGTCGCCGCGCAATATTTCAACAACCGTAAACTGTCGATCTTTGGCGGCTCGAACGAAATCCAGCGCCAGATCATTGCCAAAACAACGATGGGAGGTGGAGCATGAACTTCGACCTGACAGAAGAACGCCAAATGCTGCAAGACAGTCTGCGCCGTTTCCTGCGCGACAAATACGATACGGCAGCCCGCAACAAGATCCTTGAAAGCGACACCGGCTTTTCCGCCGATATCTGGAACGGTCTGGCCGAACTGGGCGTCATCGGCGCGCTGTTCACCGAAGATCAGGACGGCTTTGGCGGCGCCGGTTTCGACATCGCCGTCGTGTTCGAGGAACTGGGCCGCGCAGGCGTGGTCGAACCCTTCCTTGATACCGCCATTCTGGGCGGCGGTCTGATTGCTGACTTGGGTAATGAAGACCAGCAGGCTCACGTCGAAGAGCTGATCGGTGGCGCGTTGCAGGTGGCTTTTGCCCACGGCGAACCCACCAGCCGCTATGACCTGAACCAGGTGACTTCTACAGCCAAGGTCGATGGCGACAACGTGGTGCTGAACGGTCGCAAGGCGGTTGTGGTCAACGCTGAAAACGCCGACATGCTGATCGTTTCTGCCCGCGAGAGCGGCGAGGCAGGCGACGAAAACGGGATCTCGCTGTTCCTCGTGCCGGCGGATACCAAGGGCATCACGCTGCAAGGTTATGCACTGCTGGCCGGTGGTCGTGCCGCCGAAGTCACGCTGGATGATGTGTCCGTCCCTGCCTCTGCCCGTCTGGGTGAAGCGGGCAAGGCGTTCAAGGCGATCGAGGCGCGTGTCGCTGCGGCCAATGTCGCGATCTGTGCGGAAACACTTGGTGCGATGGAAACGGCAACCCGCCTGACCCGCGAATACCTGATGACCCGCAAGCAGTTCGGCAAGCCCATCGGCACGTTCCAGGCGCTCGCGCACCGCATGTCCGACCTGCTGATCGAGATGGAGCAGGCGCGCTCTGCCGTGATCGTTGCCGCGGGCAACCTCGAAGCGGAGTACAAGGCGCGCGAGACGCATATCTCTGCCGCCAAGAACCTGCTGGGTCGCGCGGGCCGTCTGGTTGCCGAAGACAGCATCCAGATGCACGGCGGTATCGCCATGACGCAAGAATACGAACTGGCCCACATCGCCAAGCGTATCATCATGGCAGACCACCGCTTTGGTGACACAGACCACCATCTGGAGCGTTTCATTGCCCTTGCAGCAGCCTGATGAAAGCCAGCTGATCCGGGACGAGACCGGTACCCAAACCCTGGTCGGATATGTCGTCGACATATCCGATCCGGCCCACGGGCGCTGCTTTCTTGATCTGGGTCCGCAACACTTCAACCGCCATGGGGTTCTTCATGGCGGTATTGCCGCCACATTGCTGGATAACGCCTGTGGCATGACCGGATCGCTTAGCGTGGATCCCACCGGCCAGCACCCGTTCCTCACGATCTCGTTGACAACGCAGTTTCTGGCCGCAGGTCAGCCCGGGCGCGTGACCGCGACCGGCACGATCAAGGGCGGTGGCCGCAGCCTGCTGTATATCGACGCTGAACTCGTCCACGAAGACGGCACGGTCATTGCGACATCCACAGGCGTGTTCAAGCGCGTCCCACAGGAGAAACTGAAATGAGCGCTCGGATCGAAGACAAGGGTGACCGGATCGTCATCTGGAACGGTAATGCACATAAGCGGGGGGCTCTGTCGCCCGAGCTTTACGCTTGCATCGGCCAAGCGATTGAAATGGCCGCCGCGCCGCGTATCCGTGCCGTGATCCTCACCTCCGAAGGGGATTTCTTTTGCGCGGGCGGCGATCTGAATGTCCTGATCGCCCGTCGCGACATGCCCAAAGATGAACGTCGGGGCAAGATCAACGAATTGCACAGCCTGATCCGCGCGATCCGGTCCTGTCCGGTGCCGGTGATCGCCGCCGTCGAAGGCGGTGCCGCGGGCGCGGGGCTGTCTTTCGCGCTGGCCTGCGATCTGATCGTTGCCGCCGCCGGTGCCAAGTTCACCGCTGCTTACGTCAAGGCGGGGCTGGTGCCCGACGGGGGGCTGACCGCCTCGCTCGCGCGTGCGCTGCCGCGGCAGCTCGCGATGGAGATGTGCTTGCTGGCGCAGCCCGTCACCGTTGAACGCATGCATGATCTGGGCGTGGTAAATGCCGTCACCGACAAGGGCGGCGCGTTCGAGGCCGCAATGGCGCTTGCCGACCGCTTGGCCGCAGGCCCCCGCGAAGCCCAAGGGGTGATCCGCGGGCTGGTCGCACAGGGCTATGACGTGTCCGAGGCCGACCAGCTTGAAGCGGAATGTGACGCCATGGCCCATGCCACTGGCGCAGATGAAGCCGCCGAAGGCATCGCCGCTTTCCTCGAGAAGCGCACACCGAATTACGGCGGCTGACCCTCGGCCACCGATCTATTGACCCAACCCGCAGCCAGACGCGCTGACCGGGTTCTGAAAGACTGCGGGGAGGCAGAGAATATAATGGTACGTGTAGAGCAATTTCTGGCGGATCAAGTGGCCGCACGCGGGGACGCGCCCGCGCTGAGCGACAGCACAGGGGTACGCTGGACGTACAAGATGTTCGACAAGGCAAGCGACGACATCGCGCAGGCGCTCAAGGATGCCGGTGTGCAGCCCAACGACCGCGTGCTGATGCTGTCGGAAAACTGTGCCGCCGCCGTGGCCACTGTGTTTGGCACGTGGAAAGCCGGCGCCGTCATCATCCCCGTCAACGCACGCCAAAGCGCGGGCGAAATCCAGCGGATCATTGACCACGCGGCACCTGCTGCTGTGCTGATGACCTGCCACGCCTCACTGGATGCGACAGCCCATGCGGAACGGCTGGGTGCCGCAGAGATCACCGGTGCCTTCGGCGCGATGCATCTGGCCACCCCGATCGCCAGCAACCCCGATGGGGATCTGAGCGATGTGGCGGTGCTGCTGTATACCACCGGCACAACGGGCGACCCCAAGGGCGTGATGCTGACCCATGCCAACGTGCGCTTTGGCGGCAATGCCTCGGCGACGCTGCGGGGGATCAATGCGGGCGATGTGGTCTATGGCGTGTTGCCCCTGACCCATGTTTTCGGGCTGTGTTCAGTCATGACCGCCTCCTGCTGCGCCGGTGCCGAAATCCGGCTGGAAGCGCGTTTCTCGGCTGAAAAGCTTTATACCGCGCTGACCACAGGGGTGAACTTCCTGTCGGCCGTGCCGCAGATGCACGCGCTGCTGATGCAATACACGAAAGAGCAGGGGCTGACGCAGCTCAACTCCGAAACGCTGCGCTATGTATCTTCGGGGGCGGCACCGCTGGACCCCACGTGGAAGCGCAAGGCCGAAGCCTTTTACGGCGTCGCGATCCAGAACGGCTATGGCATGACGGAATCCACCGCCGGTATCTCGGCCACCAGCAACCCGCTGGGATCGCCCGATATCTCGGTCGGCCCGTCCTTGCCCGGTGTCGAGACCAAGATCGATGACACTGTCGAAGGCGGCAGCAATGGCAAGGGAGAGGTCTTGACCCGTGGGGCCCACGTCATGAAGGGCTACTACAAGAACCCCGAGGAAACCGCCAAAGTCCTCGGCCAGGATGGCTGGCTGCGCACCGGCGATCTGGGGACGTTCGACGAACACGGTCACCTGCACATCCTGGGCCGCTCGAAAGAGCTGATCATCCACGGCGGGTTCAATGTCTACCCGCCGGAGGTAGAGGCCGCGATCAACGATCACCCGCAGGTCATTCAGGCCGCCGTGGTGGGCCGGTCCACCGGCAATGACGAAGAGGTGCTGGCCTTCGTCCAGATCGCCGAGGGCGACACGCTAGACCCGCAAGACCTGAAGGCCTTCGTTAAGGAACGGCTGACAGGCTATAAACGCCCCAGCCAGTTTATCATCGGAACGGCCCTGCCTGCGGCCCCCACGGGCAAGATCCTCAAGCACAAGCTGATCGAGACATTCAAGGACCAGTTGGCCTGATTGGCTTCTGATTGTTCCCTGTGCGGAGTTAAGGAAAAGGCCGGTCCCCCGTGGTGGGGGCCGGTCTTTTCCTTTGTCGCTGGTGTGCGGCTGGCGCTTAGACGTAGACGCCTTCGGCAGCGGCGCGGATCGCGCGGATGTTTTCGCCGTAGGGGGCAGGGTTGCTGACAGACCCGCCACGGAACACCGCGGAGCCTGCGACCAGCACATCAGCCCCCGCCTGCGCCACGCTGGAAGCGGTGTTGACGTCCACACCACCGTCAATTTCGATATGCACCGGACGGTCGCCGATCATCGCGCGCAGGGTGCGGATCTTGTCGCTCATATCGATGAACTTCTGCCCGCCGAAACCGGGGTTCACGGTCATCACACAGACCAGATCGGCAACGTCCAGCAGATGCTCTACCGCTGCGGCAGGCGTGCCGGGGCTCAGCGCGACACCGGCTTTGGCACCGGCACCGCGGATCGCTTGCAGCGTGCGGTGGATATGGGGGCCGGCTTCGACATGGGCCGTGATCACATCGGCACCGGCTTTGGCAAAGGCATCAATGTAGGGATCCACGGGTGCGATCATCAGATGCACGTCCATCACGCCCTTGATATGGGGGCGGATCGCGGCGCAGGTGGTCGGGCCAAAGCTGATGTTCGGGACGAAATGCCCGTCCATTACATCGACATGTACCCAGTCCGCGCCCTGCGCTTCGATGGCTTCGCACTCTGCCCCGAAATTGGCAAAGTCGGCAGCAAGGATGGAGGGGGCGATTTTGATCGAACGGTCGAAGGTCATGGGATCGGGCCTTTTGTGAAAGGGAGGGGGCTGATGCAGCGGTGACGCCCATATAGGCAATGTCGCGCGCGCTGGCAATCTGGGGAGCCTTCGGCGAGGATTTAAGGCCATTTGGAAGCGGGCGAGGCTGGGTACCGCAGGCAGTGACGCTTCGTTCTTGAGGGTGGTTTTCGGGGGCGTGCGCTTGACACTACGTCATGCCACGACCCATTGTGCGCGCAAATTCAAGGGGAGGATATCATGACCACATTCAACCGCCGCCAGACATTGGCGACCATGGGGGCCGCTGCCGCGGTCGGGCTTGCTGCACCGGCTGTTGCGCAGGGCAAAAAGATCACCCTCGGCGCGCTGCGCTTTACCAGCCATTCCGGCACATTCGTGGCCTATCAGCGCGAGTATTTCAAACAGGCCGGTCTGGATGTCGAGCTCAAGTTCTTTCAGGCCGCGCAGCCGATGGCCGTGGCGATTGCCAGCGGGGATGTCGACTATGCCGTGACCGCGATTTCGGGCGGGCTGGTGTCGCTGGCGGATAAGGGTGCGATCAAGGTGATCGGCGGTGCCTTGTCTGAAGAGAAGGGCATTGACGGGCAGAAGTTTCTGGCCTCGGACGCGGCCTATCAGGCGGGTGTGACCGCGCCTGCGATGCTGGACGGGAAGAGCTTTGGCATGACCACGGCGGGATCGTCGTTCCATTATATGGGGTCAAAGATGGCGCAGGCCGAGGGGATCGAGCTGTCGTTCAAGCCGTTGCAGAAGGTGGGTGCCATCATCGGCGCGCTGAAGACCGGCCAGATTGATGGCTGGTCCATCGTGCCCCATATCGCCAAGCCACTGGCGGGCTCGGGTGCCGTGCATATCATCGGGAACGTCTCCGATTATCTGCCCGACTATCAGGTCACCACGGTCTTTACCTCGACCAAGAACGCGCGTGAGGAAAAGCAGCAGACGCAGGATTACCTTGCGGCCTATGCAAAGGGGGCGGCTGACTATAACGCGGCGATGATCGAACAGACCGCCGGCGCGGAAGGCGTGGCCGAGATGGTCAAGCTGATCCACAACTATGTCTACACCGATAAAACGCTCGAGGCCGCGACGCCGGGGATTGTCAACGGCACCATGCGTCTGAACGAGGGGGCCGCGTTGAACGTCGCCTCTGTGCGTGACCAGCTGAGCTGGTTCCAGTCCGAGGGGCTGGTGGATGCGGATATCACGCTTGAGACGTTGATCGACACGTCTTTCGTCGACACCATCGGCGCCTGATCGCGCCATCTATACCAACGACAGGTCGGGCAGGCTTTGCCCGGCCTTTGATATTTCAGGACGTTTCTCATGGATCTTAGGTTAGCGGGGGTCAGCCATACCTATGGCGAGACCGAAGTGCTGCGCGATATCAACCTTGATATCCCGTCAGGGCAGATTGTCTGCATCGTCGGGCCTTCGGGCTGTGGCAAGTCGACCCTGCTGCGGATGCTGGGCGGGCTGGAGCAGCCGACTTCGGGTCAGGTGCTGCAACTGGGCACGCCCCCAGCCGGCTGTCTGAACCCGCTTACCTACGTGTTTCAGGATTTCGCCTTGCTGCCCTGGCGCAGCGTGCGCGGCAATGTGGCGCTGGTGCTGGAGGATCATGGTCTGGACGCCGCCGCGCGGGCGCAAATCATCGACGATGTGCTGGCCCGTACCAAGCTGACCGAGTTTGCCGATGCCCTGCCCAAACAGCTGTCGGGCGGGATGAAACAGCGGGTGGCCATTGCACGCGCCTTGGCAGTGAACCCTGCGGTGATGTTGATGGACGAACCGCTGAGCGCGCTGGACAGCCAGACGCGCGAGCTGTTGATGGACGATCTGATCAACCTGTGGACCCGCCAGCCCTTTACCGCCGTCTATGTCACCCACAATCTAGCAGAGGCCGTGCGGCTGGGGCACAGGATCGTGGTGCTATCTCGCCGCCCCGGGCAGATCCGCGAAGTGGTCGAGCTGACCACCCCGCTGGCAGAGCGTGCCTATGGCGATGCCGCCCTCGAGGCGCAACAACAACATTTGTGGGGGCTGATGCGCGAAGAAGCCGCCGCCGCCGATGCGGAGTTGATCCATGTCTGATGCAGCACATACAAACAGCCGCCCCGTCGTCTTTCGCGGTGGCGGTTTCGCCCCCAAGCAACGACGGGGCATGGGGGTCTTGGTCTTTGTCCTGCTGATCCTACTGGCCGAATGGGGCACGCGCAGCGGCTTTATCTCTAACCTGACGTTGCCGCGCCCCTCGGATGTGGCGATGACCTTTGTCGAGCTGTGGCAATCGGGGATGCTGTTCAAACATCTGGCCCCCTCGCTCAGCCGCTTGGCTGTGGGGGCGACGCTTGGGGCTTTGGTTGGTGTCGGCGTCGGGGTGTTGATCGGGCTGTTCAGCTATGTGCGTGCCGGGCTGGTGCCCCTGGTTGCGGCGCTGTTCCCGATCCCCAAGATCGCGCTCCTGCCGTTATTCGTGATCTGGTTCGGCATTGACGAGGGCAGTAAATACGCGCTGATCGCCTTTGGGACGTTCACGCCGACGGTCGTGGCGACCTATGCGGCGGTGGACAACGTGGACCGCGGATTGATCCGCATGGGGCAGAGCTTTGGTCTGTCGTGGTGGTCGATCGTGCGCAAGATCGTACTGCCGGGGGCGATGCCGGGCATTCTGTCGGGGCTGCGCATCTCTTTGGCGATTGCAATCATCCTGTTGGTGGCCGCTGAAATGCTGGGCGCGGAATATGGCATCGGGGCTTATATCCTTGAGGCCGGCAGTCTTTATGATCTTGAACGTCTGTTTGCGGGTGTCGTGATCCTGTCGGTGCTTGGGGTTTGCGTGAGCGCCGTGATTGCCGCCATCGAAACCCGCGTGCTGCGCTGGCGGGTCTGACCGGAGGGAACCCGTTTCGGGCATAGGTCGTTATCCTTTCACACCAAACAGTGCAGAGGGGACGACGATGTCAGGCATATCCAAGGGCACCAAGGTCAAATGGGACTGGGGGCAGGGCACTGCCAGTGGCAAGGTGACAGAACGCTTTACCAAAAGTGTGACCCGTACGTTCAAAGGGTCCGAAGTCACGCGCAACGGGTCCGATGATGATCCGGCGCTGTTGATCGAGCAAGACGATGGGGATGAGGTGCTCAAGCTGTCGTCGGAAGTCGAGGCCGCCTGACATATGGGCGGCGCGGGGCTGACCTATTATGGCGATGACCGCCCCGGCATTTCGCGTCAGCGGCGCGGGCGCGGGTTTACCTATAAGGCACCGGACGGCACAACCATTGCTCGCGGAGAAGAGCGCGCGCGGCTGGAAGCGATGGCGGTGCCGCCCGCCTATGAAGACGTGTGGATGACGCCTTTGGTGAACGGGCATTTGCTGGCCACGGGGCGCGACACCCGCAATCGCAAACAATATCGCTATCACGAAAAATGGTCAGAGGCGCAGGCAGAGACGAAATTCGCGAGCCTGGTGGATTTTGCGCATGCTTTGCCGTGTCTGCGCCGCTTTGTCGCCCGCGATCTCGATCAGCAGGCAGGCGAGCGCAGCTTTGCCTTGGCCAGCGCCGTCACGCTGATCGACCGCGCGTCGCTGCGGGTGGGAAATCCGGACTACACGCGCGAGAATGGCAGCTATGGCACGCTGACCCTGCGGTCGCGCCATGTCAAACTCGACGGGAATGTGATCCGGCTGCGTTATACGGCCAAGGGCGGCAAGAAGGTGCGGCGGCAGATCAATGACCGGACGCTGGCCAAAACGCTGGAGAAAATTAACGATCTGCCGGGGGCGGAGCTGCTGACATGGGCCGATGCGCAGGGCGAGGTGCATCAGTTGAACTCAGCCGGACTGAACGCCTATATCGCCGAAGCAACGGGGTGCGACGACTTTACCGCCAAGACGTTCCGCACATGGGCGGGCACCGTTGCTGCCTTCGAGGCCGCCGAGAAGGGACAGGCCACCATCAAGCAATTGGCCGAAGCCGCTGCCGCACAGCTAAGCAATACGCCGACCGTGGCGCGCAACAGCTATATCCATCCGGCGGTGATCGATCTGGCGGGCGAAGCGCCGCCCGAGATCAAGGTCGGGCGCAAGACCGGGCTATTCGCCTCGGAAGCGCGGCTGCTGACGTATCTGGAGCAGGTCTGAGCCGCGTTTACGCGTCGCTGTCCGGTTTGCAGAACATATCATAGACGACTTCCATGATCTTTTGCGGACGGTCATCGGCCAGCCTGTAATAGATCGTCTTGCCGTCGCGGCGCGGCGTTACCAGGCCTTCAAGTCGCAAGCGTGACAGCTGTTGGGATACCGCCGCCTGACGGGCGGACAGCAGCTCTTCCAGCTCGGTGACGGATTTTTCGCCTGCAGAGAGGTGACACAGGATCATCAACCGCCCCTCGTGGCTGATTGCCTTGAGGAAGTTAGAGGCACGTGCGGCGTTTTCGGCCATACGGTCCCGATCGGCTTGGCTCATTTCTGTGTCGGAACCGGGGTTACCCACTGGTTAACATCCTTGGCTGAATAAAGGGGATTGGCGTGCGCATATCGCAAGGGGCGCTAGCTTTTGGCGGGGTCTGGCATCAATTTGGCGTCGGATAGCATTTTTTCCAGAACGCCCCAAAAGAAATCTTCGCCCGGGTAGCCTTCGATGCGCGACACCTCATGGCCGTCGACCATCAACACGAACGTCGGCGTGTAATGCAGGCCGCGGGCAAAGTGCAGATCGGCGGGTTTGTCATCGTTGATATCAACGCGGCGCAGCGGGGCTGCCTTGCCCGCTTGAGTCTTTGGATAGATCGGGGCGATCTGCTCATTCCAACGGGCACACCACACGCAGCCCTGTTCCTCGACCATGATCAGCGTGGTCTGGGCCGCTGCGACCACAGGGGAAACCGCAAGGCCTGCGGCCACCGAGAGAGACAAGAAAGCAGTGCGCAACCGCATAGGAAATTCACCTGTTGATTTCAAAATACTTAATGTGAATATGTGAATGGTACAAGAGAAAGGCAACCTGCATGCTTGAAATCACCTTTCTGGGCGCGGCGTTTGCCGGGCTTTTGTCCTTTTTGTCGCCCTGCATCCTGCCGATCGTGCCCTTTTATCTGAGCTATCTGGCGGGCGTGGGCATGAACCAGATCACGTCGGACGGGCCGGTGGATGCCGCCGTGCGCCGGCGTGCGGTCATCGCGGCGCTGTTCTTTGCGGCGGGGGTGATCACGATCTTTGTCGGGCTGGGGGCGGTGGCCACGACCTTTGGCCAGATCGTGCGGGACTATTTCGATATTTTGCGATGGGTCGCTGCGGCTGTTATCATTGCGATGGGCCTGCATTTTCTGGGCGTGATCCGTATCGGGTTTCTATATCGCCAGTTTCGTGCGGATGCGGGGAACACGACGGCAACCAGTTTTCTGGGGGCCTATGTGATCGGGCTGGCCTTTGCCTTTGGTTGGACGCCTTGCGTCGGGCCGGTGCTTGCGGCGATCCTGTTCACCGCCGCGGGGGCCGAGACGGCGGGCTCGGGTGCGCTGTTGCTGCTGACCTACGGCGTGGGCATGACCGCGCCTTTCGTGCTGGCGGCGCTGTTCATCGGGCCGTTCATGCGCTGGATGGCGGGGTTCCGGCAACATCTGGGCACGGTAGAAAAGGCGATGGGGGTTCTGCTGATTGTCTTTGGCCTGCTGATCGCCACCAACTCGATCAACTATATTGCGCAGTGGATGCTTGAAACCTTCCCTGTTTTCAGCGCCATTGGCTAATAACCGGAGGGACTTTTGATGAAGATGATCCGAAACGCTTTGGCCGCGCTGGCGGCTGTCGCTTGTATGGTGACTGCGGGCAGTGCCGCGACATTGGGTGATGATGGTTTGCACAAGACCGCCTGGATGCGCGAGACCTTCAAAGATCTGCGCGACGATCTGGCCGAGGCGACAGACGAGGGCAAGCGGCTGATGGTCATCATCGAACAGCGCGGCTGCATCTACTGCAACAAGATGCACGAAGAGGTTTTCCCCCTGCCCAAGATCGATGCCTACCTGCGCGAGAACTTCTTTGTCGTGCAGATCAACATGTTCGGCGATGTCGAGGTCACCGACTTTGACGGAGAGACATTGCCCGAGAAGGACATGGTGCGCAAATGGCGTCAGATGTTCACGCCGACGCTGATGTATTTCCCCCAGACCGTAGAGGAAGGGCAGACGGCCGTTGAAGCGGCGGTCGCGACGGTGCCTGGTGCTTTTGGTCCGGCGACGACCTTTCACATGATGAAATGGATCGTCGAAAAGGGATATGAAGGGGACGAGACGTTCCAGAAATATCACGCGCGTATGCTCGTTGAAGAGGAGGAATAGCGGCGAGGATCCGCTAAATGCCGTGCTGCAATAAAAAATTCAATAAGATGAATTTATAGTTGCGTCATTTTGGCGCGGGGGGTAGGCTTTTGAAAAGGAATGTCTGTGGGAGGACGCATGAAAGTTTCCGTATTTGCCCTAGTGGCCTCTGTCGGCTTTGCTGCGGCGGCGCATGCGGCCGACGTGGCCCCCGGTGACGTGGTCTATGATGAGTATGGCGCGGTTGAACAATCGCTGACCGGCACCCCCGGCAACCCCGAAGAGGGGGCCAAGATCGTGGGCAGCAAAAAGCTTGGCAACTGCGTCGCCTGCCATCAGGTCAGCGCTTTGCCCGATATCCCGTTCCAGGGCGAAATCGGCCCGATGCTGGATGGCGCGGGGGGCCGCTGG
This sequence comes from Sulfitobacter sp. UBA4523, assembly GCF_002388305.1. Classification (NCBI taxonomy): domain Bacteria; kingdom Pseudomonadati; phylum Pseudomonadota; class Alphaproteobacteria; order Rhodobacterales; family Roseobacteraceae; genus Sulfitobacter; species Sulfitobacter sp. UBA4523. The sequence continues at coordinate 58,730 of NZ_DGMH01000066.1, read as the reverse complement.
ACCGAGGCTGAATTGCGCGGCATCGTCGCCAACGCGAAGATGCTGTTCGAGGGGACGATGATGCCCGCGTTCTACAAGGACAGCGGCTATACCCGTCCGGGCAAGGGCTATACCGGCAAGGCGGCCGACGACACGCTGGGGCCTATTCTGGCCGCCCAGCAGATCGAGGATGTCGTGGCCTATCTTGCCACGTTGAAAGACTAAGAACCCCACCGCGCGGGATCTGACCAGGAGTGATGATAATGGAATTTACACGACGTAGTGCGATTGCGATGGGGGCAGGTGCCTTTGCCGCACTGTCCCTGCCCAAGCTGGCCGTGGCCGCTGCCGGGGATGACGCGATTGCTGCCTTCACCGGCGGTGCAGAGATGGCTGATACCGGCGTAACCCTGACCGCCCCCGAGATTGCGGAAAACGGCAATACCGTCCCGATCGAGGTCGACGCCCCCGGTGCCACTGAAATCATGGTGCTGGCGCTTGGTAACCCCACGCCGCCTGTGGCGAACTTCAAGTTCGGCCCGCTGGCAGCAACGCAGCACGCCTCCACCCGCATCCGCTTGGCGGGCACGCAGGATGTGGTGGCCATCGCCAAGCTGGCCGACGGCTCTTTCGCCAAGGCGACCAGCACTGTCAAAGTAACAATCGGCGGCTGCGGCGGCTAAGGCGAAAGGAAGAATAACATGGCATCTGGTGTAAAACCCCGCGTCAAAGTCCCCAAGTCAGCAGCGGCTGGCGAAACCATCACGATCAAGACCCTGATCAGCCACAAGATGGAATCCGGCCAGCGCAAGGACGGGGACGGCAACACGATCCCGCGGTCGATCATCAACCGTTTCACCTGCGATTTTAACGGCGAGAATGTGATCGATGTCGTGCTGGAGCCCGCGATCTCGACCAACCCGTATTTCGAATTCGACGCTACCGTGCCCGAAGCGGGGACATTCACCTTCACGTGGTATGACGATGACGGCGATGTCTACGAGGAAACCAAAGACATCACGATCAGCTAAGCGTCCGCATCCTTGGGAGGAACAGGAATGAGCAATTTCACAAAAGGTCTGGGCGCGTGCCTTGCTGCGGCGCTGATGTCGACGGGGGCCTTCGCCGATCCCGCGGATGATACGCTGGTGATCAACGGAGAGATCGACATCGTGACCCGCACTGAAGCCCCCGCGCATATGGCGGACGCGTTGGACGAGGTCATGTCGGGCTGGCTTTTCCGCGGTGCCGAGACCCGCGCGATGCAGGCCGATGATTTCGACAACGCGGGCATGATTTTTGTGGAACAGGCCGAAGATGTCTGGAACACCGCCGACGGGTCAGAGGGTAAATCCTGCGCGGATTGTCACGGGGCCTCGGCCGAGATGGCAGGCGTGCGTCCGGTTTATCCGAAGTATGTCGAATCCGCGGGCGAGGTGCGCACGCTGGAAATGCAGATCAACGATTGCCGCGAGAACCGCATGGGGGCGGAAAAGTGGAAATACACTGGCGGCGACATGGTGAACATGACGGCGCTGATCTCCTCTGTTTCGCGGGGGATGCCGGTGAACATCGCCATCGACGGTCCGGCCCAATCCACATGGGAGCAGGGCAAAGAGATCTACTATACCCGTTTCGGCCAGCTTGAACTGTCCTGTGCCAATTGCCACGAGGACAATTATGGCAACATGATCCGTGCCGACCACCTGAGCCAGGGCCAGATCAACGGCTTCCCGACCTACCGTCTGAAAAACACCAAGCTGAACGCGGTGCAGGCCCGTTTCAAAGGCTGTGTACGCGACACCCGTGCCGAGACCTTTGCACCCGGCAGCCCCGAGTTTGTCGCGCTTGAGTTGTACGTCGGCTCGCGCGGAAACGGGCTGTCGGTCGAAGGGCCCTCTGTCCGGAACTAACCTGAAAAGACCCGTTTCGCCGATGCGAGGCGGGTCTTTTTATCATATTATTATTCAAATATGCGCATATGAAGTGCGCGTCGAAAAGGCCAATCTATGATCTCTCGTCGTGATTTCCTTCAGGCCAGCATGGCTGTAACGGCTTTGTATGGTGCGTCGTCCTTTGGCAACTGGGGCAAGCTTGCCGCGCAGCAGGCGTTGACGCAGGATAAATTGCTTGAATTCGACACTTTCGGGAATGTCAGCCTGATCCACGTGACCGACATTCACGCGCAGTTGAAACCGATCTATTTCCGCGAACCTTCGGTCAACATCGGTGTGGGCGAGAACCGCGGGAAGGTGCCGCATCTGACCGGCGCGGATTTCCGCAAGCTTTACGGGATCGCGGACGGCAGCCCCTCGGCCTATGCGCTGACCTATAACGATTTTTCGGCGCTGGCGCAGGGCTATGGCAAGATGGGCGGTCTGGACCGTGTGGCGAGTGTGATCAACCAGATCCGCGCGGACCGGCCTGATGCGCTGCTGCTGGATGGCGGCGACACCTGGCACGGCAGCTACACCTGCTACCACACGCAAGGTCAGGATATGGTCAACGTGATGAATGCGCTCAAGCCCGACGCGATGACCTTTCACTGGGAATTCACGCTCGGCTCTGACCGCGTGGCGGAGATCGTCGAGGGGCTGCCCTTTGCCGCCCTGGGGCAGAACATCTTTGACGCCGAATGGGACGAACCGACAGAGCTTTTCCCGCCCTACAAGTTCTACGAGACAGGCGGCGTTAAAGTCGCGGTGATCGGGCAGGCTTTCCCCTATATGCCCATCGCCAACCCCGGCTGGATGTTCCCCGAATACTCGTTCGGTATCCGCGACGAGCGCATGCAGGAAATGGTGGACGAGGTCCGCGCCAAAGGGGCCGAACTGGTCGTCTGCCTGAGCCACAACGGCTTTGATGTGGACAAGCAGATGGCGGGCGTGGTGACGGGGATCGACGTGATCCTGTCGGGTCACACCCATGACGCGCTGCCCGAGCCTGTGCTGGTGGGCGAGACGATCATCGTCGCCTCGGGGTCGAACGGCAAATTCGTCAGCCGCGTCGATCTGGACGTGCGCAACGGCCGCATGATGGGGTTCCGCCACAAGCTGATCCCGATCTTCTCTGACGTGATTGCGCCTGATCCGGCGATGACCGCGCTGATCGACGCACAACGCGCGCCATACCTTGACCAGCTGACAGAGGTGATCGGCACCACCGCCGAAGACACGCTGCTGTACCGGCGCGGCAATTTCAACGGCACCTGGGATGACGTGATCTGCGACGCGCTGCTTTCCGAGCGCGAGGCCGATATCGCGCTGAGCCCCGGTGTGCGGTGGGGGCCGTCGATCCTGCCGGGACAGGACATCACGCGCGAGGATATCTGGAACGTCACCTCCATGACCTACCCCGAAGCCTACCGGACCGAGATGACGGGTGAATTCCTGCATGTCGTGCTGGAAGACGTGGCCGACAACCTGTTCAACCCCAACCCCTATTACCAGCAGGGCGGTGACATGGTGCGCACAGGCGGGCTTGGCTACCGCATTGACGTGACCCAGCCCCAAGGCAGCCGCATCACTGAACTGACCTTGCTGAAAACCGGCGAACGTATCGATCCGGCCAAGACGTATCAGGTTGCAGGCTGGGCCAGCGTGAACGAAGGCACCGAGGGCCCCGCGATCTGGGACGTGGTCGAAAGCCACATCCGCAAGCAGGGCAGCGTGTCGCTGGACCCCAACACCAGCGTCATCGTCAAGGGCGCGTAACAGGGCAGCATGAAAGCCAAGGCCATGGCACCACGGGAAGACAGCGAACAGACGGGCCTTCTTGCGTGGCGCGGCGACTGCTGGACTGGGGGCGATGGCGGTCCGTAGCGCTGCCGCGCACTCGACCGTCCCTTGATCGTTGAACCGCAACCCTGGGCGCGGGGCTTGGGCGATGGGGTCGATGTCACGCCCTACGGTCTGCCGATCCGGTTCGAGCAAGACGTGGTGCGGCGCAATGTGCCGTGGCTGACGGGGCTGCGCCCTTGAGCGACATCACTCGGGCGCGATCGAACTGTCGAAACAGGATTACCGCCTGATGGTGAACGGGCTGGTGGACCGCCCGCTGGTGTTCACCTACGCCGATCTGGAACGTTTCCCGCGCGAAAATCACGTATATTTCTGCGAATGTGCCGCCAATTCGGGTATGGAATGGGCCGGCGCGCAGTTGAACGGGGCACAGTTCACCCATGGCATGATCCATAATATGGAATACACCGGCGTGCCCCTGCGGTTGCTGCTGGAGGAAGCCGGCTATGACCCTGCGGGCAAATGGGTCTATGTCGAGGGTGCCTATGCGTCGTCGAACGGGCGGTCGATCCCGATGGATAAGGCGCTCGACGATGTACTTGTCGCGTTCAAAGCGAATGGCGAGGCGCTGCGCAAGGAACACGGCTACCCCGTGCGGCTGGTCGTGCCGGGGTGGGAGGGCAACCTCTGGGTCAAATGGCTCCGCCGGATAGAGGTCATGGACGCGCCCGTCGAAAGCCGCGAGGAAACGTCGAAATACACCGATACGCTAGCCGATGGCACCAGCCGCAAATGGACGTGGGCGATGGACGCAAAATCCGTCATCACCGCACCAAGCCCGCAAGCGCCGGTGCCCCATGGGGCGGGGCCTTTGGTGATCACCGGGCTGGCATGGTCGGGGCGCGGTGCGATCACCCGCGTGGATGTATCGACCGATGGTGGCGCAAGCTGGCAAACCGCGCGACTGGCCCAAAAGGGCACGCCGATGGCGCTCACCCGCTTTTACCTAGATGTGCAGTGGGACGGCACAGAGATGCTGCTGCAATCGCGTGCGATGGATGACACGGGCTATGTCCAGCCGACGAAAACGCAACTGCGCGCGGTGCGGGGGCTGAACTCTGTCTACCACAACAACGGCATCCAGACATGGTGGTTGCACGCGGACGGGAGCGTTGAAAATGTCGAAGTTTCTTAACACCATTACTGTATGCGTCATCGCCACGGCCACGGCTTTGCCCTTGGCGTCGGCCCCCTTCGGTCTGGGCCGCGCCGCGCTGCCGGAAGAGATCGCGGCCTGGGATGTGGACGTGATGCCCGATGGGCGCGGTCTGCCCGAGGGGCAGGGCGATGTGCTGACGGGCGAAGCGATTTTTACCGAAAAATGCGCCGCTTGCCACGGGGACTTTGCCGAAGGCCGCGGGAACTGGCCTGCGCTGGCGGGCGGGCAGGACACGCTGGCGGATGCCGATCCGGTCAAGACGGTCGGGTCCTATTGGCCGCATCTGTCCACAAGCTTCGACTATATCCGCCGATCCATGCCCTATGGCGATGCAGGAACGCTGACGGCGGATGAGGTCTATGCCCTCGTGGCGTATATCCTTTATTCCAACGATCTGGTGGCAGAGGAATTTACCCTGTCTAAAAATAACTTCGCCGCGGTCCAGATGCCCAATGCCGACGGTTTCCTCCGCGATGACCGCGACACTACGGAATTGCCGGGCTGGCAGGTCGATCCGTGTATGGAGGACTGCAAGGAAAGCGTGAACGTTACTATGCGCGCGCTGTCGCTGGATGTGACACCCAAGGACGCCGCCCCCGCGACTGAGCCGCAAGAAACGCCCGTCGCCGATGTCGAGCCGGTGTCAGAGCCTGCTGCCGACCCTGCATTGCTCGCCGATGGAGAGTTGGTGTTCCGCAAATGCAAAGCCTGCCATCAGTTGGGCAAACGCGCCAAAAACCGCGCGGGCCCGGTCCTGAACGGGATCGTTGGTGCGCCTGCCGGTGGGGTCGAGGGGTTCAAATACTCGCGCGCCCTGATGGCGCAGGCAGAGGATGGGCTGATCTGGACACCCCAGACGCTGGACGCCTTTCTGGCATCACCGCGCAGCTTCATGAAGGGTACCAAGATGGGGTTTTCCGGCTTGAAAAGCGATGCCGAGATCAAGGCGGTGATCGCCTATCTCAACAGCTTTCCGGCCCCGTGACGGCGCGCATGATTGGCGACGCGCGGCGAGGGTGATAGGATAGGCCCGCGCCCGTTTGTGAAAGGACCAAGAATGAAACCGTTACAGATTGCAGCAGTACTTTGCCTTTGTGCCGCGCCGCTCGCGGCTCAGGATCAGGCCGTGACCTACGCCTATGACGGGAGCTTTGACGATGCGACCTTCGCGGTCGAGAACGCGATTGTCGGCAAGGGGCTGGTCATCGACCACGTCAGCCACACAGGCGAGATGCTGGCCCGTACCGCCAGCGACGTCGGCAGCGATGTCGAGATCTTTCGCGCGGCAGACGTGTTTCTGTTCTGCTCTGCCGTGGTGTCGCGCAAGGTGATGGAGGCGGACCCGATGAACATCGCCCATTGCCCCTACAGCATATTTGTCACCGACATCGATGGGGAGGTCTCTGTCGGGTATCCGACCTACCCCGACGGCCCTATGCAAGAGGTGCAGGCCCTGCTGGACGAGATCACGCAAAGCGCGCTGGACGGGTTCTGAATGCTCCCGCTGTTGTGCGTAGAGCAGGCGGCACAGGACGCTTTGTCGTGGCGGCTGTGGCGGTCGGGCAGCACAATCCGCTTCCTTGACAAAGAATTCCATAGTATGAATGTGTTCGACTCGACGACGGGGCGCAGGCTTCAGATGTCGGGCGAAAAAGCGCAAACGGAGCAGGTGACCATGACTGAATACCCCGTGAATATGGATGTCATCCCCGACGTCTCGGGCCACTTTGATCCGGTGACCAATACGATCAGCTATATCGTGCGCGACCCGAACTCCAACGCCTGTGCGATCATCGATTCCGTGATGGATATCGATTATGCCGCCGGACGGATCACCTATGACCACGCGGACAAGCTCATCGCCGAGGTCGAAGCGCAGGGGCTCGCGCTGGAGTGGATCATCGAGACACACGTCCATGCCGACCACCTGTCTGCCGCGCCCTATATCCAGCAAAAGCTGGGCGGCAAGATCGGCGTCGGAGAGCAGATCATGACCGTGCAGGACACTTTTGGGAAAGTGTTCAACGAGGGGACGGAATTCCAGCGCGACGGGTCGCAGTTCGACGCCTTGTTCAAGGATGGCGATCGCTACCGCGTCGGCGGCATGGAATGTTTTGCTATCTACACCCCCGGTCACACGCCCGCATGCATGGTGCATGTCATGGGCAACGCTGCCTTCACAGGCGATACGCTGTTCATGCCCGACGGTGGCTCTGCCCGCGCGGATTTCCCCGGTGGCGACGCCGGAGAGCTGTATGATAGCATCCAGAAGGTCTTGTCCCTGCCGGACGACATGCGTCTGTTTATGTGTCATGACTACGGTCCCAATGGGCGCGATATCCAGTGGGAAACCACCGTGGGCGAAGAGAAAGCGCATAACATCCATGTGGGCGGCGGCAAAACGCGCGAGGAATTCATCGCCTTTCGCACCGAACGCGACGCGCAGCTGTCGATGCCGAAGCTGATCATCCCGTCGCTTCAGGTCAACATGCGTGCCGGGCATATGCCGCGTGACAAGGACGGGAACCTGATGCTCAAGGTGCCGGTGAACGGGTTGTAATCAGGTGCGTATCGCTGCCGCTGCCCGCCGCTATCTGCCCGTCCTCGACTGGGGGCGCGACTATGACAGGGCGGCTTTGTCCAATGATCTGATCGCGGCGGTGATCGTCACGATCATGTTGATCCCGCAATCGCTGGCCTATGCGCTGCTGGCGGGGCTGCCGCCCGAAGCGGGGCTCTATGCGTCGATCGCGCCGATCCTGCTTTATGCCGTCTTTGGCACCAGCCGCGCGTTGGCGGTGGGGCCGGTGGCGGTGGTGTCGCTGATGACAGCCGCCGCCTTGGGCAATATCGCCGATCAGGGGACGATGGGCTATGCCGTCGCCGCGCTGACGCTGGCCTTGCTGTCTGGGGTGATGCTGCTGGTGATGGGCGTTTTCAAGCTGGGGTTTCTGGCGAATTTCCTGTCTCACCCCGTGATCTCGGGCTTTATCACCGCCTCTGGCGTGATCATCGCCGCCAGCCAGATCAAGCATATTCTGGGCATCGATGCCTCTGGCGGCAATCTGGCAGAGCTGCTGATGTCGATCTGGGCCAATCTGGGCACGGTGAATGGGACGACGGTGGTGATTGGTGTGTCCGCGACGCTGTTTCTGTTCTGGGTGCGCAAGGGGCTGAAACCTTTCCTGCGCGCGCGCGGCGTGGGGCCGCGGGCGGCGGATGTGGCGACCAAGGCGGGGCCCGTGGCGGCGGTGGTTGTCACCACATTGGCGGTCTGGGCCTTTGATCTCGCGGGGCAGGGCGTCAAGATCGTGGGGGCCGTGCCGCAAAGCCTGCCGCCGCTGACGCTGCCGGACCTGTCGTTCGAACTGATGGGCAGCCTGCTGCTGCCAGCCTTTCTGATTTCTGTCATCGGGTTTGTTGAATCCATCTCTGTCGCGCAAACGCTTGCCGCGAAACGGCGTCAGCGGATCAATCCGGATCAAGAGCTGATCGGTCTGGGGGCGGCCAATATCGGCGCGGCCTTTACGGGGGGCTATCCGGTCACGGGCGGGTTTGCGCGGTCTGTGGTGAACTTTGACGCAGGGGCGCAGACACCGGCGGCGGGGGCTTATACCGCCGTGGGGCTGGCCGTGGCCGCACTGGCGCTGACACCGCTGGTCTTCTTTCTGCCGCAAGCGACCTTGGCTGCGACGATCATCGTGGCCGTGCTAACGCTGGTGGATTTCTCGATCCTGAAAAAGGCATGGGGCTATTCCAAATCAGATTTCGCTGCCGTGCTGTCGACCATGTTGATCACCTTGGGCAGCGGGGTCGAACTGGGGGTGACCTGCGGGGTGGTGCTGTCGATCTTTCTGCATCTCTATAAAACCACCAAACCGCATATTGCCGAAGTCGGGCTGGTGCCGGGCACCGAACACTTCCGCAATATCAACCGCCATGAGGTCGAGACCTGCCCAACGGTGCTGACCCTGCGCATCGACGAGAGCCTGTATTTCGCCAACGCGCGGTTCTTGGAGGATTGCATCTACGACCGGCTGGTGGGCAATACCTGTCTGCGCCATGTCGTGCTGATGTGCTCTGCCATCAACGAGATCGACTTTAGCGCGCTGGAATCGCTTGAAGCGATCAACGCACGGCTGCGTGACATGGGGATCAAACTGCACCTATCCGAGGTCAAAGGCCCTGTCATGGACCGTCTGAAAAAGCAGCATTTCATCTCGGATTTGACAGGCAGTGTGTTCCTGTCCCAGCATGCAGCCTATGTCGCCTTGGGAAAAGCTGCCGCATAGTCACCCATCGTTTGCAAGTTTCTGTTTGATCGTTACAACTGCTGTCAGGGGCTGCGGAACGGCGTTCCGCAGCGGGGAGAGAATTATTTCAGGACAGTGATATGATACCGATCAATCCGCCGGCACCGGCGACGACACCCACGAAAACCATCGTCGAGGTCGTGCGCGACAACGCCAAAGCACATCCGGAAAAACTTGCGCTGGTCTGTGACGGGCAAACCGTCAGCTGGGGGGCATTCGACCAGCGCATCAACAAGATCGCCAATCTGCTGCTGTCGATGGGGGTGAGCAAGGGCGACAACATCGCGATCATCTCGCCCAATTCCATTCCTTATGCAGAACTGTTTATGGGCATCCTGCGGGCAGGGGCCTGCGTGACGCCGCTGTCGACGATGGCCTCGCCCGATGCGCTGCAAAAGATGCTGACCGACTGCGGCGCACGCGCGATCTTTGTCTCGGCGCAATATCTTGAACTGGTCGATGGCTTTATCGCCGATCTGGAACTGGCGCGCTTTGCCATTGATTTCGACCACCCCGCGTTTCAGCCTTATGGCGCTGCGGTTGACGGGGCTTCGGACTCCGACCCCGAAATCCAGATCGAGATGTCGGATGCGTTCAACCTGATCTATTCCTCGGGCACAACGGGGACGCCCAAGGGCATCTTGCACAATCACTGGATGCGGTCGGCGCAGATGGACCGCGTGTCGCCCAACGGATATGACGATAACGCCCGCACGCTGCTGTCGACGCCGCTCTATTCCAACACAACGATCGTGTCCTTCCTGCCAACGCTCTATGGCGGCTCGACCGTCTATCTGATGCCAAAGTTCGACGCCCGCGGGTACCTCGAGATCGTGCAGCGTGAAAAGATCACCCACACGATGCTGGTGCCGGTACAGTACAAACGTATCATGGATGTGCCTGACTTTGACACCTTCGACCTGTCATCGATGCAGGTGAAATTCTCCACCTCCGCGCCGCTGCGGGCCGAGGTCAAGGCGGATGTGCTGGCGCGCTTCCCCGGCAAGCTGCTGGAATACTATGGTCTGACCGAAGGCGGCGGGGTCACGGTACTGAATTCTGCCGAACATCCCGACAAGCTGCACACGGTGGGCCAGCCCGCGCCGGGCAATGAGATCCGCCTGATCGACGAGACCGGCGCAGAGGTTCCGAAGGGCACCGTGGGCGAAATTTGCGGTCGCGGGCCGACGATGATGGCGGGGTATTTCGGGCGCGATGACCTGACCGCTGACTACATCTGGCGCGACGCAGCGGGCAACGTCTTCTTTCGCTCGGGCGATATGGGCCGTTTCGACGAGGACGGCTTTTTGATCCTGTCGGACCGCAAGAAAGATATGATTATCTCGGGCGGGTTGAACATCTATGCCGATGATCTTGAACTGGTGCTGCTGGCCGACCCCGATGTGACGGATGCCGCCGTGATCGGCGTGCCCTCTGACGCTTGGGGCGAAACGCCTTACGGGTTGGTGGTGCTGCGCGAGGGGGCGACGCGTTCGGGCGAAGATATCTGCGCTGACGCCAACGCCAAGCTGGGTAAAAGCCAGCGTCTGTCGGCGGTGGAACTGCGCGCCGAGCTGCCGCGCAGCTCTATCGGGAAGATCCTCAAGAAAGAATTGCGCGCGCCCTTCTGGGCGGCGGTTTCTGCGTGAACAAGGAAGATGACATGAGCAACCAAGACGATACAGACCAGATGAACGGGGCCGATAGCCTTGTGCAGACGCTGCTCGATAGTGGGCTTGATACCTGTTTCACTAATCCCGGCACGTCGGAAATGCACTTTGTTGCCGCGCTGGATCACGTGCCCGGCATGCGGTCGATCCTTGTCCTGCAAGAGGGCGTGGCGACGGGGGCGGCGGATGGGTACTATCGTATGGCCGGCAAGCCCGCCTGCACCCTGCTGCACCTTGGGCCAGGGCTCGCCAACGGGTTGTCGAACCTGCACAACGCGAAAAAGGCAGGCTCGGGCGTGGTGAATATTGTCGGCGAACATGCGGTCACGCATATCGAGCTGGACGCGCCGCTGACCTCTGACATCGAAGGGATCGCGCGGCCCGTGTCCCATTGGGTGCATACATCCATGTCGGCGGCGGATGTGGGTGCGGATGCGGCCCGTGCGGTGCAGGCGGCAAATGTGGCACCGGGGCAGGTGGCGACGCTGATGCTGCCGAGTGACACCGCCTGGAACGAAGGCGGCGCTGTCGCGCCCGCGCTAGAGCCTGCGGAACGCCCTGCTTTTGACGAGGCTGCATTGGAGGAAGCCGTCGCCGCGCTGTCCGGCCCCGACAGCCTGCTGCTGTTGGGCGGTGCCGCGCTGAGCGCCGAGATGCTTGAGATTGCGGGGCGGATCGCGGCCAAGACGGGCTGCAAACTGCTAAGCGAATGGGCCAATGCGCGGCAGGAACGCGGGGCAGGGCGTGTGGTGGTCAACCGCGTGCCCTATCCCATCGATCAGGCGCTAGAGACGCTGGCCCCGTTCAAGCGCATCGTTCTGCTGGGCGCACGCGCACCCATCGGCTTTTTCGCCTATCCGAATAAGCCCGCGATTCTGACCGCCGAGGGCACGCAGATCACCAACCTCTGCACCACCGCGCAGGATATCGCAGGGGCGCTGGAGGCACTGTGCAGCGGCGTCGGCGCGGCGGATACACCGCCCGCCCATGTGGCCGAAGCCGCCACCCCTGACAAACCCAGCGGCCCGTTGGAGCCGGGCGGCATCGCGCAAGCCCTAGCGCGCACCATCCCCGAGGATGCGATTATCATCGACGAGGCGATCACCACTGGCCGCGCGTTTTTCCCCGCAACAGCAGGGGCACCCAAGCACACTTGGGTGAACAACTGCGGCGGGTCCATCGGCTATGGCATGCCCGTGGCGATCGGGGCGGCCGTGGCCTGCCCTGACCGCAAGGTGATGGCGCTGATCGGGGATGGCAGCGCGATGTACACGGTGCAGGCGCTTTGGACGATGGCCCGCGAGGGGCTGGACATCACCATCGTGATCTTCGCCAACCGCGTCTACAAGATCCTGCGCGGCGAGCTGACCAATGTCGGCGTCAGCAATGCGGGCCCCAAGGCGATGGATATGCTGTCGCTTGACCAGCCGACACTTGAATTTGCACAGATGGCAAAGTCGATGGGGGTAGAGGCAACACAGGTCACAGATTGCGAAGCGCTTGAGCTCGCGATCGAGACAGGGCTGGCGCACAAAGGTCCGTATCTGATTGAGGCGGTGATGTAGCGCCTGCGCCAACTACCCGACACGAAAAGGCCCCCGATCAGCACTGATCGGGGGCCTTTTTCTATTTCAGTCATCCGCGTCTGTTAGCGGTCTGCACCACCATCGCCGTCGGCATCATCGCTGTCCGGCACATCGTCTGCCTCGATCGGCTTGGACACGGTTTTGGTCGGCGGCAGGCTTGTATCCTGCGCGGCGGGGCCTTCGATCTTGAACGGCTGGGTGGTGCCGTCCTTGTTCTCGCCTAGCCAAATAGTTTGCTGCGGGAAGGGGATTTCGATCCCACGCTCGTCAAAGACCGTCTTGAGGTAACCGTTGTACATACGCCCGATGCCCCATTGCTTGCCGGGATCGGTCTTGATCCGCACACGCAGTACCACGGCGCTGTCACCAAGGGATTGCACGCCGAACCATTCCAGCTCTCCCATGATGCTATTGGCGATCTCTGGTTCGTTTTCCATCATGCGGTCGAAGGCGTCGAACATGGCCTGCTTGGCCTCTTCGACATTCTCGCGGTAGGCGATGCCCATGTCACAGACCGTGTAGGAGAAGCCGCGCATATAGTTGCTGACCACATCAACGGTAGAGAAGGGGATCATGTGGAATGCGCCTTGCACATCGCGCAGCGAGACAGAGCGCACCGACAGCTTTTCGACGGTGCCAGTGGTGCCGCCCACGGTGATCACATCGCCCACGTTGATGACGTTCTCGAACTGGATGAACACACCGGTGATGATGTCTTGCACCATCTTCTGCGCGCCGAAACCAATCGCCAGACCCAAGACCCCGGCAGAGGCGAGCAGTGGCCCGATATCCAGCCCGATCTCGCTCAGCACGAACATCAGCGTGAGGATGATCAGCGTAATGGTCGCCGCGTTGCGCAGCAAGGTCAGCAGGGTGGTTTCCCGCGAGGTTGGCACAGCCCCGTATTCAGGGTTCAGCTTGTAGTCGACAAAGGATGTCAGCGCGAGCCAGATGCCGAAGGCCACCGTCAGGATCAACCCGACAGAGATCAGCGCCTTGGTCACCGCCAGCCCGACCTGCCCCTCAAGCCAGCTGCGCATGTCGATCGTGCCGATCACGTCCAACGTAAAGAACAGCACGCAGATCAGCAGGAACAGCCGCAAGGCGCTGAAGGCGCGGGGGACAAAGGTGTTGATGCGACGTTCCAGCAACGGCAGCTTGGCGTTCACGTCCTCGGGCAGTGAAATGCCGCGGTGCACGGCCTGTGCCAACCAGCCGGACAGCAGGGCGGCGATGATGATCGCGGCAAGGATCTTGCCCGACCCGACAATCGCGTTCAGCGTGACCTCGGCGGGCTGGGTCATGACCACGATGAACATCACCGCGATATAGGCCAGCGCGAACCAGTGCCAGATGCCTGCCAACCCGTGCAGCGTGCGCGCGATAAAGCCGCGCCGCGCCTCTGCGATGGTGGCCGGATCGACGCCCTCGGCGGCTTGCGCCTCGCTGGGGTCGGCCTCGCTTTGCAGCCAGCGGGTGACGGCCTTGCGACGGCGCAGCACGATGTAGACAAAATAGAGCAGCACCAGAACCGATAGAAGAGCCGACACGCCAGCGCCCGCGGCCGTGTTGACGCTTTGGTTGACGATTGGCACGACCAGCAGTTGCCCGTACCCCAGAACACTGACCACGATGCTCAGATAGCGGGTCAGCGCCGCGGCGGCCTTGTCACCGACGGGCACCAGACGCAGACCCGACGCAACGGGCGATAGGAACGACCGGATGACGACTTTGGTCATTTCGACCAGCAGGAAAGCGTTCAGATACATCGACTGGCGGATGCCGATCTGCCCGACTTCGCCAACGGCGAGGATGGTGATCAGATAACCAGCGGCCCAAGCCACAACAACGATAAAGGCGTCCAGCAGGTTCGACCCCAGAAACAGCCCGATAGAGCGGAAGAGGCCCACATGTTCAGCCGTGCGCCCCATGCGCGCATACAGCCCCCGCGCAAGGTAGCGCAGCACCACAAAGAGCGCGACGGTGATCGCAATGACCGCAAGCAGACCGGGGATCGCTTCCAGCAATACGGTCAGTTCCGCACCGCTGAGGCCAGAGAAGACCTTGCCGCCGCGTTCGAACCCGTTCCAGAAAGAGGTGAGCGTGCTGACTGTGTCTTGTCCGATCTGCTGGGTGATCAGGGCGATTTGTCGCCCGACCGATACGCCTTCGGCATCCGCGGCTTCGGTGATCGTTTCAATCGCGGGGTTTTCATCACCCGCAGGGTCGCCCGAGGCATCCAGCGACTTTTCAAGGTCCGCGATCAGCGCCGCGCGGGCGTCATCGTCCTTAAGCACTTCCAGCAGAGTATCCAGCGGTGCCTTCGCCCCTGCCTCGGGTGTCGTTTCGGTTGTTTCCGTGTCGGAAGACCCGCCACCGGTGAACAGCGATTGCGCCTGCGCCGCGAAAGGGGCGAGCGTCAGGAAGAGTGCCACCACAAGCCCCGTCAGTACGTAGAGCCACCCTTGGGTTGGCATCGCGATCTTTCCGGTTTTTGACATGGGGGCCTCTTTCAACACACTAATTTACACTACGAGATAGGGGAACATTCCCTATTTCCACTGTTTTTCGCTTATGGGCGGTCTTGGACGTAAAGAAAACCCGATGGCAGGGCAAGTCTGCGCATCGGGCGGTCTTTCGGTCATGGCACTAACGGGCTTGTTTACGCCGTGGAACTGCCGGTGATCACCTCGGCGCGCGGGGCCTCGGCTTTGGTCGGGGCGGGCTGCTTTGGCTGCGGCTGTTTGCGGGCGGCTTCGGCCAGCAGGGCGGCGGCATAGCACACAGCGATGGCGGCCAGCGGCAGGGTCCACGGCAGGGCGGTGACCGTAGGTTCGATATCCATCATGATCTGTCCGGCCAGTGCAAGGATCGTCCCTAGCCCAAAGACCAGCAGGCCGTGGCTGCCCATCAGACGCAAGGGGGCGGCATAGCGGTGTGCGCAGATGCGGGTCACCACGGGAAGGCACGAAAGCACATAGACCAGCGCGAGGATATGCACCAAGCGCGGCAGCGCGAGCATCGACTTGTTGTGCGTTGTGATGTTGCTGGGCAGGCCAAGCCCGCCAAGCTGCGCCATCTTGTGATTCATGAACGATCCCAGACCGGGCACGTAGCGCCAGGCAAAGATGAACAGCAGCAGACCGAGCGCCAGCTTGAACAGGATCGGAGAGTTGCGGACCAGCCGTTCGTCCTTGCGATGACGCACGCCAATGGCAAGGCCGATGACAAAGATGAACTGCCAAGTGAGCGGGTTGAAGAACCAGCCGCCGCCACCGGGGTGGTTCGGGATGGTCAGTCGGGTGGCTCCTGCATAAAGCCAGAACGCCCCCGCAACGGCCAAGGTCGTGCGCGGCGCGTAAAGCACAGCGGCGATCAGCGCAGGGCCTGCCAGCAGCAAGACGGTATAGGACGGCAGAATGTTCACATAGCCGATCTGATATCCCAGCGTGACCAGCCCCGCCATCGCGGCACCTGTCTGGTCATACAAGAGGGCAAGGTTGTGCATCACACGAAACTCCGAGCGCACAAACGTATCTGCCGCCCAAGCATAAAGACCGATGGCCGCGACCGTCAGCACGATATGCACGATATACAGCTGCCACGCCCGCCGCCACAGCGGGGCCATTGCATCCCAAAGACGCAGCTCGCCCGACATCCAGCGGCCAATGGCGGGGGAATAGGCGATGCCCGCCGCGATGCCCGACATGATAAAGAACGCCTCTGCCGCGTCGGAGAACCCGATGTTGCGGATGGTCAGATGCTCCCACGGGTTGCCGGGCATGTGGTCGATGATGATCATGATCAGCGCCAGCCCGCGAAACGCATCGATGCGCGGATCGCGCGCGCGGCGCGGCAGGTCGACCCCGCGCCGGATGGGAATAAGCTGGGCGTCAGGCCGGTTGGACGATTGTGTCATGCGACGATCCTTCTGGGGCGGCACCCGATCTCAGGTTGTCGCGATATGCTGCAATGACGGCGGGCGTGGCCCGTTCTTGCGGCGTGGTAAAGACTTGGCCGGTGCTCTCGTGCGAGGTCACGGCGATCAACAGCGGCGCGATGGACATGGGTAGCGTCACCGGCAAGAGCCAGAAGATCAGGTTCGGCACCCAAAGATAGACGGCAACAGTCACCGCGATCCCGAACAGCGATACCCAACGGCTGGCACGCCAGCTTTCGGCGAGGGTAAGCCGTCCTTCGCCGCGTGCAGTTGCAGGCCAGCCGCCATCCTTGCCCGCAAAGACCTCGGCGACGGCGCGGCTTTGATACATCAGCATCACGGGCGCAATCAGCGCGGTCAGCAGAATTTCAGACAGGACAGAGCCAAGCGCGCGCAGCGCCCCGCCAAACCCCTTGGCGCGGCCCGTTGCAGACGCTTCGCCAAAGATCGCGAGCTTGGGCAGCAACAGCAGCCCACCGATCCCAAAGGCAAGCGCCACGATCTGGAAGGTCTTGTCGTCGGGGAAGACGGGGAAAAGCTGATAGGCGTTGGGGAAATAATCAGGGCTGGCATTGGTCGCAGCGGCCAACAGCGAGACGATCAGGAAGGCCCCCCAGGCGACCGATACCAGATAGGCCATGATCCCCTGGACAAAGACGAACCGGCTCCACCCGTGCAGGCCGGGGGCACCGACCAGACGCATGTGTTGCAGGTTGCCCTGACACCAGCGGCGATCACGGCGCGCAAAGGCGAGCAGATTGTCGGGGCCTTCCTCGAAGGAACCGGCGATGCGGGGGTCCATCTCGACGCGCCAGCCGCCGCGTACCAGCAGGGCGGCTTCGACATAGTCATGGCTCAGGATGGTGCCGCCGAAAGGGGCGGGGCCGCTGAGTTCAGGCAGGCCGCAGCATTGTGACAGGGCGCGCACACGGGCGACGGCATTATGCCCCCAGAAGGGGCCCGCGCGCCCCTGCATACGGGCCAGACCGCGTGCAAAAACGGGCGAATGAAAGCTGGCCGAGAATTGCATCGCGCGGCCAAACAGCGACCCCGCGCCAAAGATCTTGGGCAGGGTTTGCAGCAGGCCAAGACTTGGGTCTGACTCCATCCGTGCGACAAGATGGCGGATCGTGTCGCCCTCCATCAGGCTGTCGGCGTCAAGGATCACGACGTATTCATAGGCCCCGCCGGATTTGCGGATGAAATCCTCGACGTTGCCCGCCTTGCGGCCATATCGGTCGGTACGGTTGCGGTAATAGACCGGGTTCGCAGCGCTTTCATCGCCCAACAGCGGGGCCAGCGCCGCGCGCTCTGCGATCAGGGCGTCGGGGTCAAAGGTGTCGGACAGAATGGCGAAATCGACGGGTACGTTCGCGGCCTGCATGGATTGGCGCATTGCCATAATGCGCGCGCAAACCTCGATCGGGTTTTCGTTGCAGATCGGCACAAGGATCGCCGTCGGGGGGAAATTGGCGTTGCTCAGGTCCATATCTGGGAGGGGGTCGAAAGAAGGCACGCCCAAAAACGCCTGCCCCGCCCCCCAGGCCAACCAAGCCGTCGTCAGCGCGATAAGCGCCACGGCGAAGCCGTCCCAGATATCAAATCCGGTATTAAGCCCCGCTTGCGCCAGCGTCGCGGCTGCCGCTGTTGCGCATAGCAGGGCAAAGCAAATGGCACCAACGCGGCTGACCCGCGTGGCACCATCGCGTAAATAAGAGGGCATGTCAGGCATTACGCATGAAGATGCGGCTCACCACCTCGAACAGGGAGGGGCGGGCATCATGCTCTAGCACCTGCCGTGGCATATCCAGCGGGGCAGGGCGAGGCGCATAACGGTCAAAGTCGGTCATTTGTTCGGTGGTCGCAGGTGATGTCACAGACGTATTCATTCTTTCAGCCATTGGTATACCCAAGTCTCGGTCAAGCTACGGTCGCCCGCGACCAGATTGGCGCGCAGTTCGACCGTTGCATCAGTTTCGGCGACGACCTCTAGAACCAGTCGCCACATGTGATCGTGGCCGTCGATCTGCTGCAGTACTTGTCCTGCAACTGTGCCGCCGGCGATGTTTACATTGGCTTCAACAACGTTCTCGGCGTTTGGTTCCCCTAAAGTTGCACCTTCGAAGTCGATGACAAACTTTCGGCGATCATTGCGCGGTTTTACGCCCGCGATGCCCCCATTTCCGGCAAGAGTGCGCGATACTTCGGCAAGTGTCGAAGACGCGCCGGGCGGGTTCATCCCCCAGTTCAGACGGTAGGAAATGCTTTTGCTATCCCCCGCCGCGAACCCGTTCTTGTAGGTCCAGAAGGCGACGATATTGTCGTTCCCCTCCAGATCCGACGGGATCTCGATCAAGCGGACCATGCCTTCGCCCCAGTCCCCTTTGGGTTCGACCATCAGTGTCGGGCGCAGCTCGTAGTGGGCTTCGGCGTCCAGATAGTCGTCAAAGGCACGGTGGCGCTGCACAAGGCCAAAGGATTTCGGCGATTGCGCACCAAAATATGAATTGGCGAGCTTGGGCGGGTTGTTCAGAACGCGGAACAGCGTGTCTTGGCCGGTGTTGACCACCAGCGCCTCGCTGTCGTGGACGCGGGCACGGTAATCATCAAAGCTACCCTGATCGTTCAGCCCGAACAGATACATCGATGTCAGCGGCGCGACGCCCAGTTGCTGCACGTCCTGACGGAAGAACAGTTCGGTGGTCACATCCATCGTGGTGGTGGCACCGGGGGTCACGGTGAACATGTAGGCCCCCACGACCGACTGGCTTTCCAGCAGGGCGTAAAAGGTCATCTTCGTCTCGCCGGGGGCGGGGCGCTGCAGCCAGAAGGCGCTGAAACGGGGGAATTCCTCGGGCTCTGAGGTGGCAGTGTTCACCGCAAGCCCGCGCGCGCTGAGGCCATAGCGGTTCCCCGCCCCCAAGGCACGGAAGTAGCTCGCCCCGAGGAAGGACACGATCTCGTCGAACTGCTGCGGATCGTTCAGCGGCGCATTCATGCGGAAGCCCGCGACGCCGGGCAGCTCGGTACCGGTCGGGATCTTTTCAAGCGCTTTGGACTGGTAGATGAAATCATCCGAGGTAAAGCCAAGTGGCTGTGCCTTGTCATTGACGATCTCGTAAAGCGACACGGTGCCGTCAAACAGCCAGCCGGGGTGATAGGCATGTACCACCGCCTGCGCCGCAGGGCCTTTCCAGATCGCGCTGTCCTCGCGGAAGCGGATGTTGCGGTAGTCGTCATAGTCCAGCGTGGTAAAAGGCTCGCCCAGTTGCGTCGGCGCGGTGTACTCTTCACTTGCGAGGCTGCGTGCCCGTTCGATCAGAATATCAAAGGAAAAAGGCTCCGCCGTATCACTGGCCTGCGCCCAAGCAGCAGTGTCTTGCAAACCGGTTGCAGCGGCGAAAGCCAAAGCGGCCCCCCCCGCGCGCAATACTGACCGGCGAGACATCGGGCGGGAGCGAGACAAATGATGCATCAAAAATGATTCCTGTTCGTTGCTGCATTGCAGAATTCATATAATTACGCGGGAAGTTCAATAACATGAAGCATGATGCGCAAAATTTTGCTGCACAGTGCGGGGTTTACGCGAAAATCGCGAAATCAGCGCGGCATCATCCGGCAATATTTGCAAAGACATAGCGCCCCTGAGTGCAGGTGTTGTCTAGTCCCTTTGAAATACAGCGGAAAATTGCCGGAAATGACGTTCAATCGCCCTAGAATAAGATTGGTTGGCATCACAGGCCCGCAATGCCACCCTAAAGGGAATCTGTGTGTGTATCAGTAAACAAGAATACAAAAACGAGGACAAAATGGACAATAAAGACCTTCCATCGCTCCCGCTGGCGCTGCTGCCCGTCGTTCTGACGCTTGGCCTTCTGGCGCTGCAACTTTTCTACTATGGCGACTTCACGCCGCATATTCCCCTCATCCTCGGATTGGCCATCACGTCCCTGCTGGGTGTGTTTCGCGGTCAGACGTGGATGGACATCCGCGAAGGCGTGTTCCACGTGATCCACGTGTCGATGCCGTCACTGGCGGTGTTGATCGTGGTCGGCATGATCGTCGGCGTCTGGATCGCGTCGGGCACGGTGCCTACGCTGATCTATTACGGGCTGACCTTGCTGACCCCGTCGATTTTTCTGGCAGCCGCGATGATCCTCTGTGCAGTGGTTTCCCTGTCGTTGGGGACCAGCTGGGGCACAGTCGGCACCATTGGTCTGGCGCTGATGGGGATCGGTGCGGGTTTCGGTATCCCGGCCTATTGGACCGCCGGTGCGGTCGTGTCGGGCGCGTTCTTTGGCGATAAGGTATCGCCGCTGTCGGACACCACGAACCTCGCGCCTGCGGTGACGGGCACGAATGTATTCGACCACATCAAGAACATGCTGCCCACGACCGTCCCTGCGATGATCATCGCGCTGGTGATCTATGTGGTCGTCGGCTTTATACTGATCGAAGAGGGTGCAGGCGACGTCAGCAGCATCAATCAGATCACAACCGGTCTGGAGGAACGCTTTAGCCTCGGGATCATCCCGTTGACGCCTGCCTTGATCGTGATTGTGCTGGCGCTGATGAAAAAGCCGCCGCTGCCGTCGCTGTTTGCCGGTGTGCTGGCCGGTGGACTGGTGGCGATCTTCTGGCAGGGCGCGGGGCTGCATGACGTGTTCGCCTTTGCGCAGTCGGGCTATTCCATCGACACGGGCATCGCCGACATCGACAGCCTGCTGAACGCGGGCGGCATCCAATCGATGATGTGGACCATTTCGCTGATGTTGATTGCCTTGGGCTTTGGCGGCGCGCTGGAGCGCACCGGCTGTCTGGAGGCGATTATTCTGGCGATCGTCAGCCGCGTGAAAAGCTTTGGCGCGGTACAAAGCTCGGCCATCGGGACGGCATTTGCGACCAATATGGTTGCGGGTGATCCTTATATCTCTATCGCGCTGCCGGGCCGTATGTACGCGCCCTTGTACCGTGGGATGGGCTATTCGACCCTGAACCTCAGCCGCGCGGTGGAAGAGGGCGGCACGCTGATGAGCCCGCT
>NZ_DGMH01000066.1:22365-37123 GCF_002388305.1 Sulfitobacter sp. UBA4523 | reverse complement strand
ATGGACGGTAACCTGACCAACCTGCTGTATATCCCGCTGGCCTTTGCCTGCTGGACCGCACCGCTGATCGGTGTGTTCTATGCGGTGACCGGTCTGTTCTCGCCCAAAGCGACGGACGAAGATCGGGCCGAATGGGACAAATCCGGCGAAGACATCATGGACCTTGGCGACCATGAGCTCGCCTACGCGCAACCGGCCGCGACCTGATCGCGCCTGCACCGACACAGATGAAAGCCGCAGCGCCAATGTGCGCTGCGGCTTTTTTCATGCCCTCAGGCCTGCGCCTTCAGCCTGTCGCGAAGCGTGTTCTTGACGATCTTGCCATTGGCGTTGCGCGGCAGGGGATCGGGGTCGAATGTCGCGAAATCGGGGGCTTTGTAGTCCGCCATCTTTGTCCGTGCGAAAGCCTTGATCGCATCAAGATCCAGCGCGGTATCCGTGGTGTGGATGAACACGTGCATTTTCTCCCCCAGCACCGGATCAGGGCAGCCGATGGCGGCACATTCGATCACGGAGGGGTGGGCGGTCAGGGCGTTTTCTACCTCGGCGCTGTAGATGTTATAGCCGCCGCGAATGATCATATCCTTGCGGCGGTCGTGCAGGCAGATGAACCCCTCGGCATCGCGTGACCCCATGTCGCCGCTTTTCCAGTAGCCGTCGTAAAACTCGGAGGCGGTGCGGTCGGGGTTGTCCCAATAGCCGGGCACGGTCATCGCGCCCTTGATCCAAAGCTCCCCATGGGTGCCGTCGGGCACGTCGTTGCCCTGAGGATCGACAATGCGGATGTCGGCGCAGGGCACGGCGATGCCGATGCTATCCGCGCGTTTGGTGCCGAACCCCATCGGCAGGATCGTCACGGCAGAGGTAAGCTCCGTCGCGCCATAGGCGTTCATCAGGCAGAGGTTCGGCAGCTTTTCCGACAGTTCGCTGATGGTGGATTGCGGCATCGGCGCGCCGCCGTAGCCCCCGATCCGCCAGTGTTGCAGGTCGTAGTCATCGACGTTGCAGCGCAGCAGGAACAGGTTGTACATCGCTGGCACCATCAGCGTCTGCGTGACTTTTTCATTGGCGGTCAGCGACAGGAATTCATGGGCACCGAAGACCTCCATCATCACGGTGCAGCCTGCGGTTTGCAGCATAGTAAAGACGGTGGCGACCAGCCCGGTCACATGGCTTGCGGGCACGCACAGCAGCGACCGTTCACCGGCCCCCAGCTCCATGCAAAGCTCGAAATGCATCGCGGAATGGACGATGTTCAGATGGGTCAGCGTCGCCCCTTTGGGCTGGCCTGTGGTGCCGGAGGTATAGAGGATCACCGCGATGTCGTCCTCGTGCAGCGGCACGGCGTCGGTCAGCGGGGTCTGCGCGGGCAGCGTATCAAACGCGTCGGACCCCGCCACTGTGCCGCCAACGCAAAAGCGGTGGGTCAGCCCGGACAGATCGGCCGGTGCGGGCAGGCGGTCGGCGACATCCATGCCATGCACGGCGATCTTGGCCCCGCATTGACGCAGGATAAACGCCAGCTCTGGCGTGCCTTCGCGGATGTTGATCGGCACGGCAATCGCGCCGAGCCGCAGACAGCCCATCATGGTCGCGATGAATTCCCAGCGGTTCGACAGCAGCAGCGCGACGCGGTCGCCCTTTTCGACCCCACGGGCGCGCAGCCCTGCGGCGATGCGGCCCACGTGCTGGTCAAGCTCGGTATAGGACAGTCTGGTCTCGCCGCTGACCACGGCCTCTTGATCGGGGGCGCGGGCAAGGGCCGCGGCGAGCATGGCGTTCAGGTCGGCGGGGCGATCCTTGAAGCATTTGATCTCGCGACCGTCAAAATGAATTTCTGTTTGTATGCGATCCGTGATCGCCTGTGACCAATGTGGCATCTGCGCTCCTCCCGTAGCTTGGGGTAGTCATTGCGCAAACAATCAGGGGCTGCAACGGCCAAGCGCCGTGTTAGCGCCCGCATTACGCCCCACCTGTGGGGGCCGGTTCGCCCTGCGAAACAAGGCGAACCGGGGCGTTTATCCCAGTACGGTTTTTACCGCATCCGCAGTCGCGGCGACGACGGTATCGACCTCTGCGCGGGTGATGCAGAAGGGCGGGGCAAAGCCGGTGATGTCGCCTTGGGGCATGGCACGGGCGATCACGCCGCGTTCCAGCATCGCGGCAGAGATCGCAGCCCCCACCTTGGCAGCAGGATCAAGCGGGGTGGCGTCTGCCTTGTCGGCCACATATTCCACCGCGCACAGCAGCCCTTCGCCACGGATGTCCCCCACATTCGGATGATCGCCAAGCGCCTCTTTCATCGAGGCGTTCAGATATCCGCCTACCTCGGCCGCGTTGCTGACAAGGTTCAGGTCGTCGATGAGCTTGAGGTTCGCGACACCCGCCGCGGCACAGATCGGATGCGCCGAATAGGTCCAGCCGTGACCGATGGGGCCGTTCTCGTCCGTGCCCTGTTCCAGCACCTTCCACATCCGGTCCGATACGATCGACCCCGACAGCGGGGCATAGGCCGAGGTCAGACCCTTGGCGATGGTGATCAGATCGGGTTTCAGCCCATAGTGATCCGACCCGAACATCGTCCCCAGACGGCCAAAGCCGGTCACGACCTCATCCGCGATCAGCAGGATGTCGTGGCGGTTCAGCACCTCTTGGATCGCGTCCCAATATCCGGCGGGCGGGGGCACGATGCCGCCGGTCCCCAATACGGGTTCCCCGATAAAGGCCGCGATGGTGTCCGGCCCTTCGGCTTGGATCAGCGCCTCAAGCGCGTTGGCGCATTGCGCGGTGAATTCGGCTTCGGACTGGGTGCGGTCCTTGCGGCGGTAGTAATAGGGCGCGTCCGTGTGGATCACGGGGTTCATCGGCAGGTCGAATTTGTCGTGGAACAGCGACAGGCCGGTCAGCGATCCGGTCATCAGCCCCGACCCGTGATAGCCGCGCCAGCGCGAGATGATTTTCTTTTTCTGCGGGCGACCAAGGATGTTGTTGTAGTACCAGACGAGCTTGATGTTCGTCTCGTTCGCGTCCGAGCCGGACAGACCGAAATAGACCTTGGACATATGCGCCGGTGCGCGGTCCATGATCATCTTTGCCAGCGTGATAGACGTCTCGGTGCCGTGACCCACATAGGAATGGTAATAGGCCAACTGATGCGCCTGTTCGGCGATAGCGTCGGCGATTTCGGTCCGGCCATAGCCTGCGTTTACGCAATAGAGCCCGGCAAAGGCGTCCAGCATCCGGTTGCCATCGCGGTCCTCGATATGGACGCCCGACGCCCCTGTGATCACCCGCGTCGCGGATTCACCCCGCGCATGCTGTGCCAGATGCGTAGAGGGATGGAAAAAGTTTTCGCGGTCCCATGTGGCGAGTTGATCATCATTGCGAAGCATAGGTCAGGCTTTCTGTTTAGGAGAGTTTCAGGTGAGTTCGGTGGCCAGCACGGCAAGGCAATCGCCCGGCTGTGCCAGTCCGGGGTGGTGGCGGGCGATCACGATGCCCCCCATCTGGGCGCGGATCTCACGCGGGGGCAGGCCCGTATGCTGGCTGTCCCAGAGACGCGCGATCAGGTCGCCTTCGGCCACTGTGTCGCCAAGGGTGACGTTGAAATCGACCAGCCCACCGTGGTTGGTGACGTGAAAACAACGGTCGTCGTCTTGCGACAGCATGCGCGATGGCGCAGTGACGGGCTGGCCTTGCAGGATACCGGCGTGGATCAGCAGATTGCGCACGCCTGTGCGGGCGATCTGCGCGGTTTCAGGCGTGGCAGTGCCGCCGCCGCCCAATTCGGTGGTGACGAATGTCTTGCCCATCGTCTCTGCCGCGTCGTCATACATGCCAAGCGCGTCAATCTCGCGCATCTCGACACTGAAAGGCGCGTTGAACGCATCGCGCGCGGCGCGGCAGCGGGCCTGTTGGTCAGGGTCGTCCAGCGTGTGACAGGCGGCGAAGGGCAGAAAATCCAGCGTCTTGCCGCCCGAATGGAAGTCAAGCACGACATCTGCCATCGGCAGCAGCACCCGTTGAAAGTAGTCCGCGATCTTCTGGGTGGGGGTGCCATCGGGGCGGCCGGGAAAGCTGCGGTTCATGTTCACCCCGTCCAGCGGAGACACCCGCGTCCCCGTCATAAAGGCGGGGTGGTTCATGAAGGGGAGGATGATCACGCGCCCCGTGACATCCTTGGCCTGCAAGGTCTGGGCGAGCTCGACCAAGGCCAGCGGCCCTTCGTATTCGTCGCCGTGGTTGCCGCCGGTCAGCAAGGCAGAGGGGCCGTCGCCGTTTTTCACTTGGGTGACCGGAATCTGGATCGCACCCCAGGCACTGTCATTGCGGCTGTAGGGCAGGCGCAGATAGCCGTGCTGCACGCCGTCGCACTCAAGATCGATGGTGGCCGAGATAGGATTGTCCCGCATGGCGCTATTCCTTGATCACAAGCGCACGCGGGGTGGTGCACAGGCATTCGACACCGGTTTGCGTGATGACAATCGGCTCTGTGATCTCGATCCCGCCGTCGTCAAGCCAAAGGGCGGGCATGAAGTGAAAGGTCATTCCGGGTTCCAGCACGGTGGTATCTCCTGCGCGGAACGACATGGTACGTTCGCCCCAGTCCGGAGGGTAGGACAGGCCGATCGCATACCCGCAGCGGCTGTCTTTCTCGAATCCGCGGTTGCGCAGGGTGGTGTTGAAGGCGCGGGCGATGTCTTCGCAGCGGTTGCCGGGTTTGGCCTGCTCTAGCCCGGCATCAATCGCTTCGAGCACGGCATTCTCTGCATGCAGATACTTCTGCGGAGGCTTGCCCAAGAACAAAGTGCGCGACTGCGGACATTGATAGCGTCGGTGTGCGCCCGCGATTTCAAAGAACGTGCCTTCGTTGTTGCGCAGGGGGGCATCGTCCCATGTGATATGCGGCGCGGTGGCATCCAGACCCGAGGGCGTCATGGGCACGCAGGCGGGGTAGTCGCCCCAATGCCCTTCGGCCCCGCTGACGGAGGCATGATAGATGTCCGCGATCAGGTCGTTCTTGCGCATCCCGACCTCGGCCTTTTCGCGGATCACCTCGTGCATCCGTTCAACGATCCGCGCGGCGCGGCGCATATATTCAAGCTCTGTCGGGGATTTCACCGCACGTTGCCAGTTCACCAGCGCCGTGGCGTTCTGGATATTGACGCCCGGCAGCCGCGTTTGTAGCGTCAGAAACGCCGAAGCGGTAAAGTAATAGTTGTCCAGCTCGAACCCGATGCGTGCATTCTCTAGACCGCGGTCCGCGATGAGACGGGCGAGATCCTCCATCGGGTGTTTGTCGGGGTTCTGGACGTAGGTGTCATCATAGCCGACGATATTGTCATCATCCAGATAGGTGGTGCGCTGGGCACCGGCGCTGTCCATGGCGCGACCCCACCAGACGGGCTGGCCTTCGTGGGTCAGCAGCACGCCTTGATGCACGTAGAACGACCACCCGTCATAGCCCGCCAACCACGCCATATTGGACGGATCGGTGACAAACAGCGCGTCCAGCCCGCGGTTGGCCATTTCGGCGCGTGTTTTCGCCAGACGTGCTGCATATTCGTGCTGTGTAAAAGAATGGTCGATCATGTGGGGATTCCTGCCAGGGTATTGTGCGAGTTTAGCTTTTTCGCGCTGTGCATTTATGCGAATAATGCGGCTACGCGGGTAAAAGCTGCAAACTTTTGTAAGATATGGGGAATTTAGGATGATTGACGCGATAGACCGGAAAATCCTGCATCACGTGCAACGCGACAATCTGCTCACCAGCGCGCGCCTTTCCGAACTGGTCGGGCTGTCGCAAACCTCGGTCCAGCGGCGCCTTGCGCGGTTGCGTGCGACCAAGGCGATCGAGGCCGATATCGCCGTCGTCTCGCCCGAGGCCGTGGGCCGTCCCCTGACCATGCTGATCGCGGTGGAGCTGGCGCGGGAACGGTCCGATATCATCGACCGTTTCAAGCGGGCGGTGCGGGAGCGGGCAGAAGTGATGAGCGCCTACTACGTGACCGGAGAGACGGACTTTATGCTGATCGTCAGCGCCAAGGACATGCAGGATTACGAGGCGTTCACCCGCGATTTTTTCTACAACAACCCCGATATCAAAGGGTTCAAAACCACCGTGGTGATGGACCGGATCAAGGCGTCATTCACCTTGCCGGTCTGATCACCACGATGGGTTGGTGGGCTAGGCGCTTTCCGCCTGCTCTTGCGACCATTCGGGTAGCGGAAAAAGCGTGTCGTAGATCAGGTTAAACACGTAGGAATAAACGAGGTAGAATGCCGCCAGTGCGATATCCAGCACGAAGGCATCCCACAGGCTGATCCCCAGATACCACGCGATGAAGGGCAGCAGAACCATCAGCAGCCCCGCCTCGAACACCAGCGCGTGCAGCACCCGGACGATGCGCGATTTCAGGGTGGTTCCAGTCAGCCGTTGCAAGGCCAAGTCAAAAAGCACGTTATAGCCAAGGTTCCAAAGCGTCGCGAGCGTGGCGCTGACAATGCCCACGACACCAAAGTCATGTAGGGGCACGTCAAACAGGATCGCGCCTGCGGGGATCACAAGGATCAGCGCGATAATTTCAAAACTGATGGCGTGGCGAAGACGGTCAAATGCAGAGCGCATGTTATACCTCATTGAAGGGCCGGGTCGTCCCGACAGTTTTCCATTCAGGGGAGGTCGTCCTCACACTGCCATAGGTGGCAAAACCGCGCGCGTTTTTCAAGAGCAATCGGGCCACCGCCCCTTTACCGAACAGTCCCGCGGGTTATCCGGCACTCTGGCGTTATATCGATACAAATCGATTTGCTTGAATATTCATCATTGAGTAAAATACGGCGGATACATGGGCCCACTGCTGGAGTAAGGGCACCGTAAGAGTATGATACGAGTGGGGTGCAAGTAATGGGCGATCGTACCACTGGGGCGGCGCAGACGCGGCTGTCGACAGGGACGTCTGGTTTGGATGATGTGCTGTGTGGTGGGTTGACCCCGCATCGGCTGTATCTTGTCGAGGGGACGCCGGGGTCCGGCAAAACAACGCTTGCGTTGAAGTTCCTCATGAATGGTCGCGAAAATGCTGAGCGCGGTCTTTATATCACGCTTTCCGAAACGGTTGATGAACTCACGGCTGTCGCACAGTCCCACTCCTGGACGCTAGACGATATTGATCTGTACGAGCTGGTCGCGGAAGACGAGTACAGCTCTGATCGGGAGCAATCCTTGCTGCACCCAAGCGAAGTCGAACTTGGGGAGACCGTGCGGGGTATCATTAATCTGGTGGAAGAGAATAATCCGACCCGTGTCGTTCTCGACAGCCTGTCAGAGCTGCGCTTGCTGGCGCAGAACCCGCTGCGCTACCGTCGGCAAATCCTGGCGCTAAAGCACTTCTTTGCGCGGCGTAATTGCACGGTCTTGATGCTGGACGACCGCACGGCTGAACCGGGGGATCTACAGCTTCACTCTATCGCGCATGGCGTCGTCTCGCTTGAACAACTGGCCAATGATTTCGGGTCGGAACGGCGCCGGTTGCGTGTGATCAAGATGCGCGGCCTGAAGTATCACGGCGGCTATCACGATTTTACCATCGAAAAGGGTGGGTTGTGCGTCTACCCGCGCCTGATCGCGGCGGATCATGCGCGCGATTTTTCGGCTGATGCGGTGACAACGGGGCTGGACGAGCTCGACGCTTTGCTGGGCGGGGGGCTTGTGCCCGGCACCAACGCGCTGCTGGCCGGTCCTGCTGGCGTGGGCAAGACAACGACGGCGGTGCGCTGCATGCTGGCCGCGCTGAACCGAGGCGAGAAAGCCGCGTATTTCCTGTTCGACGAACGGCTGTCGACGTTGCTTACCCGCTCGCGGGCGCTTGGCATGGACGTGCAGCCGTTCATCGACAACGGGCGGTTGGAAATCCGGCAAATCGATCCGGCGGAACTGTCGCCCGGTGAATTCGCCAGCGCGGTGCGCACGTCGGTAGAAAAGGACGGTGTAAGTGTTGTCGTGATCGACAGCCTCAACGCCTATTTGCACGCCATGCCAAGTGATAATTTCCTTGTGCTACAGATGCATGAACTGCTCAGCTATCTCGCGCAGCAGGGCGTGGTGTCGCTGATGATCCTCGGGCAACATGGTGTCACAGGGGAACTGCGGACCGACATCGATATCAGCTATCTTGCGGATACCGTCATGATGCTGCGGTTTTTCGAGGCCGAAGGCGAAGTGCGCAAATCCATCGCGGTGATCAAGACCCGTACGTCTGACCATGAACGCAGCATCCGTGAATTCAAGATCGACGCGACTGGTATCGTGATCGGCGAACCTATCCGCAGTTTCTCGGGTGTGTTGTCAGGGACGCCGGTGTTCACGCAGCGCTCAGACGCGCTTTTGCAGCTCGATCCTCAAACCAGCGACGGTGCAGAGTGACACCACAAATGGCATCGTCATCCGAGCCAGAGACCCCGGATGATGCGCTTTTGGTCTCTGTCGGTATTCTCGCGCCACGCGGACGGGATGCGGCTGTCGCCGGGCAGTTGCTCGACCAGCATGATATTGCATCGACATCCGTCGCCTCCCTTGGGGAGCTGGCGGGGCTCATCGGGCGGCAAATCGGCGCGATTTTGGTGACCGAGGAGGCGCTGGCAGGCGTCGGGGTCGATACCTTGCAAGAGGCGCTGGCCGCGCAGCCCCCGTGGTCGGATGTCCCGTTTATCGTGCTGGCCAATGGCACGTCCTCCAGCCGCAGCAACCACGCGGCGGCAAGGATTGACCAGCTGAGCAACGCGGTGCTCTTGTCGCGCCCTTTGCACGCAGAGGAGCTGGTGCGCTCGGTTCGCTCCGCGCTCAAGGCGCGGCGGCGGCAGCATGAGGCGCGCAAACATCTGGAGCAGCTTGAACTGCGGGAACGTCAGCTGTTCGAGAGTGAGGCAAAGTTCCACGCGATTGCGAATTCGGTCGATCAGATGATCTGGTCCACTCTGCCGGACGGGTTTCACGATTATTACAACGACCGCTGGTATGAATTCACCGGTGTGCCCGAAGGATCGACCGACGGCGAGGGCTGGAACGGCATGTTCCACCCCGACGATCAGGAAAAAGCCTGGGCGCGTTGGCGTCACAGTCTTGAGACCGGCGAGCACTATGAAATCGAATATCGCCTGCGGCACCGCACGGGGCAGTATCGGTGGGTGCTGGGGCGTGCCCAGCCTGTGCGCGACGAGGCCGGACGGATCACGCGCTGGTATGGCACCTGCACGGATATACACGAGATCAAGGTCGCCGAAGAACAGCGGCAGCTGATGTTGGGCGAGATGAACCATCGGGTGAAGAATACCCTTGCGATGGTCAATGTCATGGTGTCGCAGACGCTGCGTCAGTCCGAAAACCTGAAGGATGCGCAGGTCGCTATCCAATCGCGGATTGGCATGATGGCGCAGGCGCATGACCGTTTGATCAAGGCCGCATGGGCACAGACCCGTATCCTCGAGGTGATCGAGGCCGCGTTGGCCCCTCATCGGACGGGTGAGGGACGGTTCGCGATAGAGGGGCCGGATGTGCCGATCGGGTCCAAACAGGCGCTGGCCCTGACGATGGCGCTGCACGAACTGTCGACCAACGCCACGAAATACGGCGCTTTGTCCGGTGACGGGGACGACGGCAAGATTGCGGTGCAGTGGAAGGTCGCTCAGGCAAGCGATGGCGCAGAGGTGTTTCACCTCAGCTGGACCGAAAGCGGGGGCCCATTGGTGACACCGCCAAGCCGCAAGGGCTTTGGCAGCCGGATGATAGAACAAGCGCTCGCCGGATATTTTAACGGATCGGCGGAACTAAACTACGCGCCAGAGGGTTTGAGCTTTATGCTACAAGCTCCACTGGCAGGTTTGACGATCTAAGAATGGTGCTCTGCAAGCCCATTGATCACTAGTGAAAGCTGTCCAAACGTGGATTATCAGAACCTACCCGCCGTGCTGATCGTAGAAGATGAACCGCTGATCCGTATGGGGGCCGTCGATATGATCGAAGAGGCCGGCTTTAAGACCTATGAAGCCGGATCGGCCGACGAAGCCATAGAAGTGATGCAGACGCATTCTGATATTGGCATCCTGTTCACTGACATTGATATGCCCGGCACCATGAACGGGCTCAAACTGGCGGCCTATGTGCGCACGACCTGGCCTCCGGTGGTGATCATGATTGCGTCGGGCGTGATCGAGCTTGACGAAGCGGATGTGCCAAGCGGGGCTGCCTTTGTACCCAAGCCCTATGCCACGAACCATGTGACCAAGATGTTGCACGAAGCTACAGGGCAGGTGGGGGCCTGACCACGCGGTCAGGTGCGTCTGGCGGCACGAATTGCCAAGATCAAAACTGGTAGAATGCGATAGCTGAGCTAGCTCAGTCACAACCCCGACATGTCACGTGATGTCGTGACGCCGGAATGGAGAGTGATTTGAGCAAACTACGATACCTCGCGGGTCTGATGGCCACCCTTTTGATTTTTGCGGCACCGCTTTGGGCGCAGGAGGAAGAGGAGGCCTGCGATACCGCCCGCTGGTATTGCGTTGAGGCATTGAACAGCGGTCTGCCCGCGGTCACGCCAGAAATCGACCGCGAAACACCCCGTGCGACGATGGAAAGCCTTGTGCGGGCCGTGCGTCGCGATGATTGGGTCGGTGCCGCGCATCTGCTTGACCTGTCCGATATCCAGCAGGATCGCCAGCAGGACGTGGGGACATCGCTGATCCGACAGCTTGAAACCGTGATCAGCCGGAAAACTGTGATCAACTGGGACAACCTGCTGGACCGGCCCGACGCGCTGGATGCGGCATCCTCCTCTGACAAGGCGATGGCGGGCACGCCGCGCAAATCGCTGTTGCTGTGGACGCTTGATATGGACGACTACCCCGCGTCCATCCGCCTAAACCGGATCAAGCCCGAAGGGGGCGACCCTGTCTGGGTGTTCTCGCGCCACACGGTGCAGAATATCCCGCGGCTCTACACCCGTTACGGGCCCGGTCGGCTTGAAACCATGCTGCCCGATGTGCTGACAGAAAACACGGTCGTTGATCTTGCGCTGTGGGAACTCATCGGCCTGCCGGTGCTGATCGCGCTGGCGATCTACGTGGCGCGGCTGGTCTGGTTGCTAACGGGGTGGATCGCGGAGCGTGTGCCGTCGAAGCTGGCGCGGCAGATATTCCGATCGGTGCGCGGGCCCGCCTGCGTGGGCGTGTCGACCCTGTTTGTGATGGTGGTCGAGGCCAAGATTTTCTCTTTCTCGGCAGAGCTTACGACGGTGTTGGTGCCGACCGCATGGCTGGGGCTGATCGGGGCGGGGCTGTGGTTTGTGGTCAATTGCGTCGAGGTTATCCTGGATCACCTGACGCAGGTCGAGGAAACCGATCTGACCCTCAAGGAAGAGGTGCACAAACGTACCACCGCAACGCGGATCTCGGCGGCGCGTCGGGTTTTTGTTGTGGCTGTCGTGCTGGTTGGCGGCGGTATATTCCTGTCGCAGACCAATGTGTTCCAGAACCTCGGGCTGACGTTGCTGGGGACGGCTGGGGCGGTCACCCTTGTCTTGGGCTTCGCCGCGCGCAGCATTTTAAGCAACATCATGTCGTCGTTGCAGATCGCCTTGAACGGGTCAGCCAAGATCGGCGACCGTATCGTGTTCAACGACGCGCTATGCCACGTGGAGCGGATCCATTTCACCTATGTGCAACTGCGCGATTGGGATGGCACGCGGCTGGTCGTGCCGGTGACCGAATTCGTCTCTACCCCGTTCAAGAACTGGACCATGCAGGAGCCGGAAATGTTGCGCATTGTTAAGATCAAACTGACTCACACCGCAGATGTGGATGCGCTGCGCGACGCTTTTGACAAGGTGATCGACGAGCTGGACGAGAAATACGTGGGCAATCGGGATGATGTATGCGTGCGGGTCGCGGGGCAGGACGTACTGGGCAAGGACGTCTGGTTCCTCGTGCCTTGTGCCGATCCCAACACCTCGTGGGAGGCCGCCTGCGATGCTCGTGAAGGCATCATGGCAGAGATCCACAAGCTCGCCGAGAAAGAGGGGGTCGATTACTTCCCCCAAGCGACCGCGGCAGAGGCAAGCTGAAGCCGCGTAACGGTTTGTCGAAGTAAGCAGACATGAGAAAAGCCCCGCTGATCCAGCGGGGCTTTTGTACATTGGTTGGGGGCTACGCCCCAACTGTCGCAGACTCAGGCGGCGGCTTTGTTCACGCCACCTGTCGCGATGTCGGTCATGCGGCGGTCACCGTCATAGGTCTGGTCCAGACATTCCTGCAGGATGGCACCATCTTCGTCTTTGCCCAGACGGTTGGCAAAGGCGACAAGGCAGCCGTATCCGGCCAGCGCGTAATGCACCATGCGTTGGTACTGCGTGATGATCATGGCGTCGCGTACGTCGTCGTCGCCATAGTCTTCTTCCAGTGCGTGGGCCTTCGCCTCGGCCACAAGCCCTTCCATCCCTTTGCAGTGTTCACCCGTGGGCGAAATACCGTGGGCGTTGCAAATCTCGGCAATCTTTTCCATGCCGTCGCTGATGCCGTTCGATCCAGCGATCAGGGCTTCGGAAAGCTCTTTGTCCTTGGCGGCACGGCCTAGGGCGACGACCACATCCAGCGACTGTTTGTTCGCGCTGTACAGGTCTTGGAGTTGGTCATGGTACACGTCTTTAAGGCTGTTCATCGGCATATCGATCTCCTTTGCGATGTGATTTGTATTCCCTGACCAACGCGGCGACGCGCCAATGCGTTCCACGCTGTCTGCGTGCGCGGCGGCTTCGCGCGAGCCTTTATATGCACCCTAAAATCACACCCGTTTCGACCCAAGTTTTATCGTCCCCAACGTCGGAAGCGGGGAACGAAATTCAACTCTGACGGTTGGGTCTTCAATAACAGGAACGTGACAAAAAAGGAGAAATTGAATGCATGGAATTTTCTACCTCATCGGCCTGATCGTGGTCGTTCTCGCCGTTCTCAACCTCATCGCCTAACAAAAGGAGCGCACCATGACTGATACTAGAAAAAGCAATCCTGCCGGCGCGCAGGACCTGAATGAAAAAGTAAAAGCCACCGCCGCTTCCGCTACGGATGAAGCCAAGGCGAGAGCGAAAGACGTGGCCGACACCGTTGCCTCCGATGCTGCGCGCTATGCAGACGAAGCCAAAGGTGCCGCCGCGAGCGAAGTCAAAGGCGTGGCCAGCGCATTGCGCACCGCCGCCGACGAACTGCGCAGCGGGTCGCCACAAGAACGCACCTTTAGCCAGCTTGCAGACGGGCTTGCGGATGCTTCTGACTCCATGCGCGACAAGGATCTGGGCGAGATGGTCGGCGCGGTAACTGACTTTGCCAAACGCAACCCCTTCGTCTTTCTGGGCGGTGCTGCCTTGGTCGGCTTTGCCGCGACACGGTTTGCCAAAGCGTCGAACACAGGCGCACGCGGCAAACGCTATGCCTACGAGGGCCGCGAGATGGAACGCCCCGTACCGGCAGAGCGCGCGCATAACCTTGATACAGGTGATGTCGCCAGCCCCGCCGTAAACACCACACCAAAAGGGAGCACAGTATGACCACCGATCCCAATAAATCCACCGGCAGCCTGCTGAGCGATGCGCTGACCCACGTCAGTTCGCTGGTCCGCAGCGAGGTCGATCTGGCCCGTGCCGAAGTAAACGAAAATCTGAAATCTGCGGGTGCGGCCATCGGTCTGATCGTCGGCGCTGTCGTCGTTGCCCTGACCGCATTGAACGTGCTGTCCGCGGCATTGGTCGCAGCGCTCACCGAAGCGGGCATCCCTGCGGGGTGGTCGGCCCTGATCGTCGGCGTTGCCTTTGCACTGATCGCCTATGTGATGGTCAACAAAGGCACCAATGCGCTCAAGCTCAGCAGCTTGGCACCGACCCGCACTACCAAAAACGTAAAACGTGACGCGCAAGCCGTGAAGGAGGTTTACGATGACAAGTAATAACCGCAGCCCCGAAGAAATCGAACGCGAGATCGAGCGCGAGCGCGCCGGACTGACCAGCACGCTGGACGATCTGCAAGACAAGTTCTCGGTCGAAACCATTGCCCGCCAATTTTCGGATCAGTTCCGCGAACACGGGGGCGACATTGGCCGCTCTGTCACCGATGCGGTAAAGCGCAATCCGATTGCGCTGGCGCTGACCGGTGTTGGCCTCGCGTGGTTGATGGCCGGCGACAAGATGCCAGGCCGCGACCGCTATGTCTCGCGCGATGATCGCGATTATCGCGACACCCGCGGACGTGCAAACTATTACGGTGTCCGCCACGACGACCACGACCTTCCGGTCAGCGCAGAACAGCATGGCGTTGTTCCCGTGGGCCAGCGTCGTGATTTGGGGCCACAGCCCGGCGATCCGTCCAAGCCCTATTACTCGGGCGATGTTGCGCGGACGGGTGATGTGCCCTCATGGGCGCTTACCGAAGATGATGATCAGCCCGGTATCGCACAGCGTGCAGGCGACGCGGCATCGCGCGCCGGTGACCGTGTCTCGGGCGCGGCGTCTAGCGTAGCGGGGTCCGCCCAAAACGCGGGCTCGGCCGTGGCAGACAAAGCCAAGGGCGCAGCAGGTGCGGTGTCTGACGCTGGTCATTCCGTCGCATCGGGTGCCCGCGACTTTGCATCCTCCGCCTCCGAGCGCGCAGCGCAGTTGCGCCGCCGTCTGGCCGAGGGCACCGAAGACCTGTCAGAGCAAGCCCGCGAGCGCGTCAT
>NZ_DGMH01000066.1:19992-22151 GCF_002388305.1 Sulfitobacter sp. UBA4523 | reverse complement strand
GCCGCACTGCCCCGCAGCCGGACCGAGGACCGCTACATGGGTCAGCATAGCGACCAGTTGATGGCCGACGCTGAACGCATCTTCGCCGAAGAGAAGGCAAAGCTCGGCAAGGTTGCTCAGGCGGCCTCTGACGAGGCGAAGAAAGTGTTGCGCGAAACCAAAGAAGACGCGGACGCCGCGGCCCCGGGTGATACAGCAGCAGATGCGATTGTCGAGAAGGCCAAAGCCTCCGGCCAACGCGTGGTCGACGCTGCCGAAGCCGAGGCGGATAAACAGGGTGTTGGGAACGTCAAGAAGTCCTGATAACGCCGATATAGCTGATAAAGGCCCGCGCTTCATCGCGCGGGCTTTTTTTTGTGCCTTGTTGCTGGCGGTGAGGGCGGTAGGAACCACAGATGCCCGACGTGCTGAGATTGGTAGGTGCACAGTCCGCGGGTCTCTTTTCTTGCTGGGGCGGGTCCAGCCGTGATGCAAAAGCCCACAAAAAAACCGGCGCAAGCTTTCGCCGCGCCGGTTGCTTTGTTTGCGGATGCAGCCGGTTACATCTCTGGAAGGCCCGACAGGATCTTGTCCATCGTCGCGGGCAGGTCACGCACCCGCACACCGCAGGCGTCGTAGATCGCGTTGATGATGGATGCGCCTGCGCCGCAGATGCCCAGCTCTCCGATGCCTTTGGCCTGCATGGGGTTCGCCCAAGGGTCACGTTCCTGCACGAAGTTCACGGTCAGCTGTGGCACATCAAGGTTTACCGGCACGTGGTATTCAGCCAGATCGTTGTTCACCAGATGGCCGTCGCGTTTGTCAAACATCAGCTCTTCGGTCAGCGCCATGCCGATGCCAAAGGTCATGCCGCCCAGACATTGCGAGCGCGCAGTCTTGGCGTTCAGGATACGACCGGCGGCGAAGCTGCCGTGCATCCGGCGCACGCGCGTCTCGCCGGTGACGCTGTTGACACCGACCTCGGCAAAGAAGGCACCGAAAGTGGCTTGGCGGCGGTCGGTCTGGGTGTCACCCTTCTTGATCGTGCCCTTGACCGTGAGCGGGCCATCCTTGGTGAATTCCGGCAGATCGGCGCGACGGTTGTTGGCGGTGGCGACTCCATCTTGCAGGGTCAGGTCGCGTTCCTCTACGCCCATAGCCTCGGCGATCTTTTTGCGCAGGGCTTCGCAGGCGACAAAAACCGACCCGCCCGAGGATGCGGCACCCCAGCTGCCACCGGATCCGGCGGCTTTGGGCAGGCTGCTGTCGCCCAAACGCACCGTCACACGGTCCGAAGGCACGCCCAGCATTTCGCCCGCAATCTGGGTGAGGATCGCATAGGTGCCCGTGCCGATGTCGGTCATATCGGTTTCAACCAGCAGGCTACCGTCCTGGTTCAGGGTCACGCGGGCGTGGCTTTCGCCTAGCATATTGACGCGAGTGGCAGAGGCCATGCCGTAGCCGATCAGCCATTCACCGTCCGTCTTGCCAACCTCGCGGCTGTCCCAGCCAAAGGTCTTGGCCCCATCATCCAGCGCCTCGGCCAATTTGTGGGACGAGAATGCGCGCCCGTCTGACGGGTCGACATCCGGGATGTTGCGTTTGCGCAGTTCGACAGGGTCGATGCCACTTGCGACCGCCAGTTCGTCCATCGCGATTTCAAGCGCGGTGATCCCGACCGCTTCCCCCGGCGCGCGGACGGAGCCCGCACACATGCGGTTGATCCGCTTGATGTGCATCCCGATCTCGCGGTTCTCTCCGCGATAAAGGAATGGCGTGGCCTGGGCTACCGGCTCTGCAAAGCTTTCGTCCATCAGTTGCGACACGGTGGAATCGTGGCCGATGCCGGTCATGCGCCCGTCGGCATCCGCGGCGAGTTTGATGTGCTGCACGGTCTCGGACCGACGCATTGTCGCCTCTAGCACCTGCTGGCGCGTCAATACGACAGCCACCGGTGCCCCCACCTCGCGCGCGGCGAGCGCCGCGGCCACAGCCTCGTGGCTGATCCCCAGTTTGGAGCCGAAGCCACCCCCCACGAACGGGGCCAGAATATGGACATTATCGGGGTCGATCCCAAGAGCGTCGGCCAGTTCATTCACATTGTATTTGAGCATCTGGTATGACCCGCGCAGGGTCAGCTTGTCGCCGTCCCATTGGGCGATTGCGGCATGCGGTTCCAT
>NZ_DGMH01000066.1:19626-19865 GCF_002388305.1 Sulfitobacter sp. UBA4523 | reverse complement strand
GTCAGCTTGTCGCCGTCCCATTGCGCGATCGCGGCGTGGGGTTCCATCGCCGACGAACTATGCCCGCCGGTGCGATAGGTTTCGTCCACGGTATAGGCGGCTTGCGACAGGGCGGCGTCCAGATCACCTTGGGAGGATTGTTTTTCCTTCGGTGTCTCGATCTCTGCCGTTTCCAGGTCGGTGACCGCATCGTCGGGCGTGATCTGAAGCTCGACCATATGGGCCGCGTGGCGGGCCTC
>NZ_DGMH01000066.1:0-19444 GCF_002388305.1 Sulfitobacter sp. UBA4523 | reverse complement strand
CTGCTCGAACGTATCGGCGACCACCAAAGCCACGGGCTGACCGACATAGGAGATCTTGCCGTCCGGCTGCACCGGTGCTTCGTTCGCGGTGCCTTGTGCAGGGTTACGCAGGAAGGTCTTGCCGTGGAACACACCGCGCACCCCATCCAGCTTGCGGATCGCCTCGGCGTTCAGGCCGGTGACCTGACCGCCCGCGACAGGGGCGCGCACCAAGACGCCGGTCATCATGCCCGTGGGCTGATCCTCATGCGCATAGGTGGCGCGGCCTGATACTTTCAGCGGGCCGTCAGGGCGGTCCATGCCGGTGTGGATCAACCCCTGAACCGTGGCATCCAGCCGGTTGCGGTCATCGGGTTCATCCATCGTCAGTTCGGCGGTCGAAATATTGCTACCGTCGGTCATTGCTGTACCCCCGTGAGTTCCGTGAGTGTGGCGATAAGCGTGCGTCGGGCCAGCGGCACCTTGAACGCATTGCCCTCTTTCGGTGTGGCCTCCGCGACCAGAATATCGGCGGCTTTGCCAAACACCTCGCGCGCGGGTTCTTGCCCGATCAACGCCTCCTCGACCGCCGGATCGCGCCAAGGCATTGATCCGATACCGCCGCAGGCAATCGCGGCTTGGGTGATCTTGCCATCCGTCACCTTGATCCGCGCCGCGACCGATACCATCGCAAAGGCGTAGGACGCGCGGTCGCGTACCTTGCGGTAGGTCTGGCGACCCTCGGCGGGGGCGGGGAGGATCACGGCGGTGATCAACTCTCCCGGTTGCAAGACGGTTTCGAAGGCGGGGTCGGTGGGGATCAGATAGAAGTCGGACAGCGGCACTGTACGGGTCACACCATCGGCGGCCTCTATCTCGACCTCGGCCCCTAACATCTGCATGGCCACCGCCATATCGCTGGGGTGGCTGGCGATACATTTGTCGGTCACACCAAGGATCGCGTGCAGACGGTTCGCCCCCTCCATCGCACTACAGCCGGAGCCGGGGTCGCGTTTGTTACAGGGCTGATCAGTGTCGTAAAAATAGTAGCAGCGGGTGCGTTGCAGCAGGTTGCCACCCGTGGTCGCCTTGTTGCGCAGTTGACCGGACGCGCCCGCCAGCAGGGCGGAGGAGAGTGCGGCATAATCCGACCGTACCGTCATATCCGCCGCCAGATCAGAGTTGGTGACCAAAGCACCGACGCGTAGCCCGCCGTCGCGGGTTGGGGTGATCTGTTTGAGGTCCAATCGCGAGATATCGACCAGCCGGTCGGGGGTCATCACCTCTAGCTTCATAAGGTCCAGTAGATTGGTGCCCCCGGCGATAATCGTGGCATCTGGGGTGCCGGTGACATCGCTATTGGCGCCGGCGCGGATGTAATCGAACTGTTTCATGACTGCCCCTTCGCCGTTTCTCGGATCGCATCGACAATGTTGGGGTAGGCGGCACAGCGACAAATATTGCCGGACATCCGCTCTGATATCTCGTCGTCAGTCAGCTCGGGCGAGGCTGTCAGGCTGCCGGATACGTTAGAGGGCCAGCCGGCTTTGAACTCTTCGAGCATGGCGGTGGCTGAGCAGATCTGACCCGGTGTGCAATAGCCGCACTGGAAACCGTCGTGTTTGACAAAGTTCTGCTGCATGTCGGACAGGTTGCGTTCATCGCCCAGACCCTCGATCGTGGTGATCTCGTCGCCGTCGTGCATACAGGCGAGCGTCAGGCAGGAATTGATGCGGCGGCCGTTGACCATGACGGTGCAGGCACCGCATTGGCCGTGATCGCAGCCCTTTTTGGTGCCGGTGAGGTTCAGGTGATTGCGCAGCGCATCCAGCAGCGACGTGCGGGTGTCGGCGTCAAGACTATGGTCTTCGCCGTTAACGGTCAGTGTCGTCTTCATGAGAAGGGGGCCCTTTGTCTTGTGACATCTATGAAGAAGAACCCCCGCCAGCGGGTCAGGGTTCCGCTATGGGAAGGTTGCTTTCGTCGTTTGGAGTTAGGGCGGCCTCTGCCACGTCGTCGCGGGCGCGGCCCAGTAGCCAATCACGGACATGGGCGGCACCGCTTGGGGAGCCTTGCCGAGGGGACAAAAGGTAAAACCCGCTACCACCGCTCAATGCGCCTTCAATCGGTTGCACCAGCCGTTTCGCACGCAGATCACGCTGGACAAGAAACCGGTTGGCAAGGGCGATCCCCTGACCGGCAAGCGCCGCATCAAGGCTAAGCGTCGTCTGGTTGAACCGCAGACCGCGCGCCGTCGGCACATCGCGCCCAAAGACCGTTTTGATGAACTGCGGCCAAAGATCGTGCGTGTCATGCAGCAGTGTCGCCTCTGCGATACCTGCCGCGCCCATCGGCGTGTTCAGCGCTTCCGCCAAATGGGGGGGCGCAGACGGCGACGATCTGCTGCTCGAACAACAGATCAGCGCGCAGGCTCGCTCCGAACGGCGGATTGCCCTGCCGCACGGCAAGGTCGATTCCATCCGCGTGGAAGCTGGACAGTCTTTCGGTCGCGGTGATGCGCAGATCAATGCCGGGGTGGGCTTGGGTAAAGGCTGCCAGTCGGGGGATCAGCCATTTCGACGCAAAGGTGGGGGTGACACTGATCGTGACGTGGGACGGCGCGGTGCGCAGCGCATCTGTTGCATCGGCCATTTGGTCGAAGGCGCGGGAAATCGCGATGTGATAGGCGCGCCCTTCTTCGGTAAAGGCCAACCCGCGCGGCTCTCTGAGGAAGAGACGCAGGTTCAGATGGTCTTCTAGCCCGCGCACCTGTTGGGCCACGGCACCTTGGGTCACGCCCAATTCATCAGCTGCGGCGCGAAAGGTAAGATGGCGGCCCGCCGCTGCAAAGGCGCGCAGCCCGTTCAGAGGGGGGAGGTCGTTCGAGGTCGGCACAGTAGAAATCCTATCGTCATGCAGCAGTATGTCTGGCTGGTCGAAGCGTTTCAAAGCACTTACCTGCGGTGAAGCAGACGCGCTAGTGCTGTCTAACACATATAGGAGGCAAACGTCATGAGTGTAGAAAAAGTAGCGTTAATCACAGCGGGCGGCAGCGGCATGGGGGCAGGGGCTGCCAAAAAGCTTGCCGCCGATGGGTTCAAGGTCGCGATCCTGTCGTCCTCTGGCAAAGGCGAAGCACTGGCCAAAGAGCTTGGCGGCTTCGGTGTCACCGGCACCAACCAGTCGGTTGATGATCTGGCGCAATTGGTCGATGGCGCTATGGAGCGGTGGGGGCGCGTGGATGTGCTGGTGAACTCGGCCGGTCACGGACCCAAGGGCGACATTTTGGAGATGACGGATGACGACTGGCATCAGGGCATGGACGTGTACCTGATGAACGTGATCCGCCCCACGCGACTGGTGACCCCGATCATGGCAGCACAGGGCGGCGGCGCGATCATCAACATCTCTACCTTCGCGGCGTTCGAGCCCGACCCGCTGTTCCCCACATCAGGCATTTTCCGCGCGGGGCTTGCTGGGTTCGCCAAGCTTTACGCCGATCAATACGCAGACAAGAACATCCGCATGAACAACGTCTTGCCGGGGTTCATCGACAGCCTGCCCGAAACAGACGACCGCCGCGCGCGCATCCCCATGGGGCGGTATGGCACCGAGGCAGAGGTCTCCTCCCTCATCGGGTGGTTGGCGTCCGACCAAGGCGGCTATGTCACCGGTCAGAACTGGCGCATCGACGGAGGGCTGACTCGTGCCGTCTGATCTGATTGCCTTGCGCAGCAGCACCCGGCTTGCGTTCTGGATCAAATGGGCCGCATCGATCGTGCAGATCCTCGGCTACGCCGCAACGGGATTCGGCTGGACGCCATGGAACCTCTATCTGTTTATCGTCGGCGTCATCGGTTGGTTCATCGTAGGCACCCTGTGGAACGACAGGGCTATCATGCTGATCCACCTTGTCGCACTGGGGTCGATGATGGTTGGCATGGCCAGCCAATAGCGCGTTTGGCATCGCCCCTGTTGGCCGCATCGCCACCTGAGTATGTGAAGCCGTTTGGGACATGCCTGCTACACAGACTTCAGAACCCTCCCCAAGGGTTCCTTATGCTGCCGCTCGGCCACCTTGGGTGGCTGGGCACGGCAGGGACCTCGAGGGGGGCAGGTGCCCCTGTCTCTCTCGCGTGCCTTATCGCTACCAATGCTTATTCCCGGTCGCTCTCATCATCTCTGTCTCCGGTCGAGAACGAAGATTAGCCTGCTTGAGTAACGATCACGCTGGGGCGGAAACGGGGGCAATAATACCACCACCGGATGGGCCGGGTGTTGGTGCTATTCATCTAAAGAAAGTTGGCTGGGATGGTAGGGTTTTCTGTCATAATATCAGTGCCTTGATAACATTTGAAGGTTTGTCCGGTTTGTTGTTGTGAGAATAGGTTTGAGTCGAATGTGTGTCACAGTCAAGCATGTTGGCCGTCAACCGCTATCACTCTCGTTGTTAACGGGGTGTTAAATATGCGGTGACGGCTGAACGCTCGAGGTCTGCGTTAGCGAAACCGATCCTCTCAGGGGGAAAAAGTTTAACAATCTCGGGTAGCGGTTCTTATGAGAAGCGCAATTCTGCCAAACGCGATACGCTAAAGTGGGCTTACTGTATCGCTCAAGGAACCAAGTCTGATATCGCATCATAACAGTAGTCTGAAATAGCACCGCTTGTCGTCAGCCATATCTGGTCTTGGTGCGAAGCGATATGAGACAGTGCCCGGCGTAAGTGTCTAAGCCTATAGGGCTGTCCGACCAAATAGGGATGCAAAGCGATGCCCATGACAAGTGGTTGCCGCGAAGACTGTTCAAGTATTTCGTCGAAGTTGTCGATGATCATATTCGCGAATTCGGCCGCACTATCCTTGCGTGCGACGATAGAGGGAATGTCGTTGACCTCTTGCGGATAGGGGATCGACAAGAGACGTCCGTGGCGTGTTTTCATCCAAACAGGTTGATCGTCCATGCACCAGTTTAGCGTGTATTTGTACCCAGTCTCTGAAAGTAGATCTGGCGTATTCAAGCTTTCCGAGATCCATGGAGATAGCCAGCCCTTTGGCTGTTTACCTTCGGCATCGTGGAGGACTTTCGTAGCTTCGGAGATCAGCTCGGCTTCCCTCTCCGTCGTCAGGTCGCTTTGACGTTCGGAATTCGTTCGCCCGTGCCCGACGATCTCGTCACCGCGCGCGCTGAAAGAGGCCATGAGGTCTGGTGCGTATTCATACATTTCACTGTTGGCGAGCACACTGGCAGGCAGCCCTAATGCATCAAACAACTCTAATAGCCGCCATGCACCAACGCGGTTGCCATAGTCGCGCCAAGCGTAGTTTAGGACATCTGGTTGCGGGCCCCCAGGTGCCAGTTCGGCACCAAGCCCAGACCCAAAGCCAAAATGTTCGAGGTTGAGTCCTATGTAGACTGCAAGCCGTTTGCCTTCAGGCCAGCTGTAGTCGGCGCGTTTAGAGATTGGAGAGTAGTCGTATCTACCATGATGAGGGAGCATAATTCAGAGTTCCGCTTCTGCTAAGCCAGCCTTGTGCAATATTATTTCGGCACTGTCGTTCCAGACGTCGGTGCTGACAATCTTGCAGTGGCGAACAACGAACTTATCCAAATACCGGTTCGTTTCGAATGTGGTCCCATCCTTCCACGCCCCGTAAAGATAGCCGGTGTTGTAGACATGGACGTCCCCTGTCGCCTCGTCGAGTGCGGCATCGGTGCGTAAGAACTTCTTCTTGACCCAGTCATATCGTTTTGCGTTGAACGCGGCGCTCTCTGCGGGGCCAGCGAAGATGCGTCCCCCAGTAAATACCAATTTGAAATCGTCACTGACATAGGCTGCGGCCCCTTCAGGATCTGGCACCATCGACCGTTCAAGATAGTTTTCCACAATTGCTTTTGCTGTGGCTACAGGGTCTGTTTGCTGGGTCATGGCGGTAACTTTCATCTTAATTGGGGTAGGGGAGCGCGCAGGTCGCGCGGCAGAAGCTTTGCACGACAGCGGATGCTGCTGCGTTCATTAAACGTGTTTGAGCGTTTGTCTC
Organism: Sulfitobacter sp. UBA4523; assembly: GCF_002388305.1. NCBI lineage: Bacteria > Pseudomonadati > Pseudomonadota > Alphaproteobacteria > Rhodobacterales > Roseobacteraceae > Sulfitobacter > Sulfitobacter sp. UBA4523. The sequence goes on along the minus strand of NZ_DGMH01000066.1, from coordinate 13,427 downwards.
ATCCAGCCGTGTAGCGGCATCCGCGGCGTGTTTAGCAAGGCTTGGTTCGTCGAGGGTCAGCACGCGGTCATTGGCGAATACATACTCACCCGCAATCATCACTTCACGCAAGCCAGCACCGTTTTCTGCAAACACAATCTGGTCGAGCGGGGTACGCAGTGGCGTATAGTGGCAATAGCCCGCATCCAAGAACAGCATGTCCGCGGCCCATCCTTCGGCGATCATACCAACATTCTTGAGCCCCATAATCCGCGCGCTGCCTGTCGTTGCCATTGCAAAAGCATCACGGGTGGATATCCATTCTGTGCTGTCGCTTACCTGTGTCCGACTTAGCGTCGCCGCAAGACGCATGGCTTCGAACATACATTGGCCGTCACTGGTATTCGAAGCATCCGTTCCGACCCCCAGGGTCACGCCGCTGTCCATAAGCATTCTTACGGGTGCAATACCAGACCCAAGCCGCAGGTTGCTAAGGGGATTGTGGCAGATACAGGCGTCGTGGGCCGCAAGGAGGTCGGCCTCTGATTGCGATAGCCACACGCCATGCGCGCCGCTGAATTGCGGGCTTAGCACCTGTAGATGATCCAGATGTGCGGTAAGGCTGGTACCATATTTCTGATGTGCGATGACCTGTTGCAGTCGCGTTTCAGCCAAATGGGTTTGCAGCGGTATTTCATGCTGTGCGGCAACGTCTGCGCACGAGGTAAGAAAAGCATCTGAACAGTGCAGCGGGATCGCTGGTCCTATCCCGGGTCGGACACGCCCATCTGGTATGGGCCAAGTCGCGAAAGCCTTATTGCATACTGCGATAATGTCTTGCCAGTCCGGCATCAACAGGGCGGCAACGATGTCACGCAGGGGCTGGTCAAATTGCTCCAGCAGTCCAGGCAAGCCCTGATAGATGGTCTTGTCTGCGATCATAGGGGCAACGACTGCGCGTAAGCCTGCACCTTGATACGCCTCGGCAACCGCATGGATACCTTCAACTGTCGGGCCTGGTAGTTCTATGAACAGGTCAAAGCAACTTGTGCAGCCTTTGCGGATCAACTCAGCTGCCGAAAGTTCTGCTGCGAGGCGCAGATCATCGGTACTTCGTGACGCATTCAGCCAAGCTGATCCCGCAAGGAACGGTTCAAGCGTCATGTCACCAGCGACGCCACCACGCCCAAGCGCACCGTGTGAGTGGGTGTGGCCGTTCACGAGACCGGGAATAATAAGGCGGTCGCTGACATCAATGCGCTTCGCATCTTCCGGGCCGTCGCCATCTGCGAGTAGGGCCGTAATTATGCCATCCGTCACAAGGATCGAAACGCGCTCGAAGGTTTCATTCTTAACAAGAACGAGCCCACCACTGAGCAATAACCGATGCTTGTACATATAGAGTTCCGCGAACAAGTTGGTGTGAGAAATTTTCAGGATACCTCACTGCGGCAGGCGATCACCTGTCGCAGTGAGGCTACGCATTAGTTAATGGTTGTCTCGAAGCGGCGCTCATCAACCGGAGGAAGGAAGGACCGGTCAAAAATCTCCGACGCTTCTGGCAGGCGCTCCAGATCATAGCCCTTCGCGACGATCTCGATCGAGCGGGTCAGACGCTCGTCTACAAGATCACCCATGCCGATGTCCGTGACTTCAGGGGCGTTCATCAGATTAGTCAGCGCAAATTCCAACCGCGCGCGTTCCAGGTCGGCATCCACCAGATTGTCATATGCCATGATCGCCTCGACCGAACTGTCTTGATTGGCGGACACCTCCATCGTAGCTTTGTTCACCGCGCGCACCAGCCCTGCAACGGCTTCGGGGTTTTCGGCCAGAAGTTCACGCGACACCATCATGCCGTTGGAATACAGATCCATGCCGTAGTCTTCGAAGTTGAACCAGTTGTAGTCATTTGCCGGGTCTTGGCGGTTTGCAATCAGGTTGAACCAGCTTGTCGAAGTGAACACGAACGCGCCATCGATATCCCCGCGGATCATCATCGGTTCCTGCAGGTTAGGTGCCATGTTTTCTTGGGCGACTTTATCAAGGTCAATGCCGTTGATTTCGGCGAAAACAGGGAAGAGCCGTGTCGTCGGCGTGCCCTGAGCGCCCCCAAGTGTCTTGCCTTCGAAATCTTCAGGATTTTCGATGCCTGCCGTCTTAGGTGTCACAATCGCGAAAGGGGGACGATTCCACAGTTGATAGACCATGACAGGTGCCTCACCCGGGCGTGCCGCAGCATTCTGAATGATTGCGTTGATGTCGCCAAAACCTGCGTCATAGGCACCACCCATGATCCGCGTCACGGTCGCAGCCGAGCCTTCGCCTTGGTCAATAGACACATTCAGCCCTTCGTCTTCAAAGTAACCCTTGTCCAGCGCCAGAAGGAAAGGCGCATCAGAGCCCTGCGTTTTCCAGCCCAGGGTGAACCGGATGTCGGTCATTTCGGCAAACACTGGGGCTGCGCCAGCCATTAGCGCGAAGGTGGCACCCACGAGAACATTCTTCATTTCAGCTTTCCTTATTTCGATGAGGGGAGGGTTGATTAGGACATTGCGATGTCATTGCCGCGGGTTGCCCATCCTGTGACGCGCCTTTCGAGAAGCGAAAACAGGGAGTAGAGGGCCACCCCAAGCAGAGCGAGAATGATCAGCCCTGCGAAAACAAGCGACACTTGGAAGTTCGATGAGGCGGTCATCATCACGTTCCCGATCCCGCGGTTGGAGGCCACGGTTTCGGACAGTACGGCACCAACAAAGGACAGCGTGATCGCAACCTTCAGCGCCGCAAAGAAGTAGGGCATGGTGCGCGGCAGCCCGACATTCCACAGAATTTCTCGCTTTGACGCGCCAAGCGTTTTCAGCACGTCTTCAAGGTCGGGTTCTGTTGTCGCAAGTCCAGTGGCGATATTGACCACAATCGGGAAGACGCAAATGACCATTGCGGTTAGTACCGCTGGTGTCGTGCCCGATCCGAACCAGAGCACAAAAATCGGGACTACTGCGACCTTAGGAATGGATGAAAAACCAACCAGCAGTGGCGAAGCGACGGCGTAGGCGACTTTGGATGTACCCACCATGACACCCAAGGCTGTTCCAATCGCGACACCAAGAACAAAACCGGTAAGCGTTGAATACAATGTCTGGAGGATGTGGGGCACCAAAATCGGGAACTTGATCCACAGCGTCACGAGGATCTCGGACGGGCGCGGCAGAACAAGGTCAGAGACATCCAGCAATACGCAAAGAACCTCCCATATCAGAAAGAAGCCGAAGATCAGGGAAAAGGACAGCATTCTGATGCGATTTTTCTCGGTCATAGCACTTATCCTATTTACGGACCTGTGCGATCAGCTCGCGCAGGCCTTGGGTCATTTCGACAAATTCGGGGCTGTAGATCATGCCAATGTCCCGGGGCTGCGGGATGTTGACGGGTTCGTCTGATATGACGCGGCCAGGTCGTGCACTCATCACGCAAATACGTTTTGCCAGAAAGCCGGCTTCGCGAAGATCATGTGTGACCAGTAACACCGTCGGTTTGCGGTCCAGATACAGGTCCTGAAGGATTTGCCAAAGTTCTTCGCGCGTGAACTGGTCCAGCGCTCCGAAGGGTTCATCAAGCAGCAACAGATCGGGTTCGTGGATGAGGGCGCGACAGAGGTTTGATCGTTGCAACATTCCGCCGGACAACTGCCATGGATAGTGATTAGCAAAATCCTGAAGGCCGACCTGTTTTAGCAAACGATGTACGCGGTCTCGGTAAGCCCCTTTACGATCCTTGTGGAATGTCGCCTTGAATGGAGCCACAATCTTAAGCGGCAGCATCACGTTCTGCTCGATCGTTAGCCACGGCAGCATCGTGGGGTTCTGGAACGCCATACCGATGCGCAGTTGTTTGGCTGAAGCTTCTCGCCCGCCAACAAGGACTACACCAGACGACGGCTGTATCAGATCGCTGACCAAGCGTAGGATAGTAGACTTGCCGCAACCCGACGGACCGACAAGCGCCACGAAATCACCTGCATCCATTTTCAGAGAGGTCGGTGACAGTGCTGTAACAGCAGCATCTCCCTTGCCGAAAACAACAGACGCCGTCTGTAGTTCCACTGCGTAGCGATATGGCATTGACCCTGCTTGAAGGGGGGTGCCGGTGCTTTGTTCATGATGATTTAATATGTTCATGCAGTCATCAAACTGCAGAGCCGTGAGCCTATAAATGAAATTAAGTAAAAAATTTTAGAATTAAATTACTCCGCTCAAGAAAGAGGCGCGGTTTTGGTCGCTGGCGCGAAAAGGCAGCACTCAGTGTTCCCTTAATGGGGGAATTTAGGCTTCACTCTCGTTTGATTAACGCCACGCGCCGTTTTTACAGGACAACAGCGCTAATGATTCTGGATGCCAAGGTAGCTCAGAATGACGTCCTTTGCGTGTTGCCGGCGTTCTTCTTGCCACGCATCGTCGTGCAGGTTCTGACCAACAACAATGCCAAGCGTGGCAGCATTGTTCAGGTGATGGGCTGAAAGGGCGACAATACTAAGATATAGCTGGGCAGGATCAGGTTTTCGACTGAACACTCCGCTTGAATATCCACGCTCTACGAGATTCCGAATTGCTACGATGAGAGGTTCCGACATGTCACGCATCACCGCTGAACGCGCGATGTACATCCCGTTCAAGGCGTTTTCATTGCGCGTCATTTTGCGGAAATCGGCGTTATTTTTAAAGTAGTCGAAGGTGAATTCTACCAATTCTTTCAACTTCGTCACAGGATCCCCTACGCTAAAATTTAGCTGCGCTTCTTGGTCTCGGATCTGTTGAAAAATGTCTTCAAGAGCCGCGATATAAAGCTGCTCTTTCCCACCGAAATAATGGTAGATCATACGCGAGTTGCACTTGGCAGCCTTTGTGATGCGATCAATCCGTGCGCCGTGGAAACCGTGTTCGGCAAATTCGTCTATAGCGACAGCCAATATTTCGGCTTGTGTCCGCGTCGCATCGCGACTTCTGAATTTAGGGGATTTTGTTGGGGCGTTAGGACTACCACCACATTTTGCCGCCATAATTTCCCCGTATCGACCGTTGTTCTTATCTACCACATCTTCTCAGGCCATCTAATCGGTTCGAAACCGGATGGTAAAGCTGGCGTGAAAGTCCCTTAAGCTGACGGTGAGCCCAATGAGAGGCGGTAAATTGAAGAGATAATTTGGGGTTCAGATACCGCAAGCTGCCGATATTTTTGCATGCTGAACCCCCGTAGATCGCAAGAAATTATTAAAATCCCAAAGCCATTCCGTCTTTTCTTGAGTCACTACCACCTGTCAGCAAGCCTGTATCTGGGTCGATATAGATTGCCTGGCTCCCACCTATCGGGGATTCTTGCAAGGCCAGCACGTGCCCGCGCGCCGTCAAATCTTCGCGCACCTCCAAGGCAACACTCGGTTCAATATCCAGCACACCATCATGGGCAAAGCTGCGCGGTGCATCCATTGCTTCTTGTATGTCCATTCCCAAGTCCAGCACGCCAGACAAAAAGGCAGCGTGGCCAGCCGCTTGATAATGTCCGCCCATGACGCCGAAGGGCATCACGGCGACACCATCTTTGCAAAGCATTCCAGGGATGATCGTGTGCATGGGGCGTTTGCGTGGCGCAATGGCATTGGGATGGCCTTCATTAAGCCGGAACGACGCACCCCGAGAGTGAAAAAGAACTCCTGTGGTTGGGTCTAAGCGCGTCGAGCCAAAACCGTGGAAGATTGAATTGATGAAAGACAGCGCATTTCCCTGTGCGTCAACGACGCTGAGATAGATCGTATCTTTATGCTCTGGCTCATTCCAAAGCGTAGGGGGCATAGCGCGGCGCATGTCGATCCGCGCGGCCAGTGCGTCTACGACCTCGTCAGACAAGAGTGTTTCGACAACATCTGGGCAGTCTGCAGGATCAGCGATCAAAGCATCGCGGTGATGGTATCCAAGCTTAGTTGCCTCAGCGTGCAGATGGATGCGGTCAGCGTCGGAAAGTCCCTTACCCATGTCAAAGCGTGACAAAATGCGTAAAATGAGAAGGGCCGCCAAACCTTGGCCGTTCGGTGGACATTCAAAGACGTCATGATCTCCGTAGCGCGATGAAATCGGTTCAACCCAGTGCGCTTGATCCCGACCTTCGTGGAAATCCGCTTCGGTGTGCAGCCCACCAAGAGATTGCAGATGTGCCGCCATTTTCGCTGCAACGTCACCTTCATAGAATCCTGCAGCGCCTTTTTTTGCTATGATCCGCAGACTTTCGGCGAGCAGGGGTTGGGCGTGAATGTCGCCCGCTTTCGGCGCTTTACCGTCGGGCAGAAACAGCTTTGCTGCATGTTCATCGCCCGCAACTATATCTGCGTTTGCAGCCCAATCTATCGCGACGCGCGGTGTTACAGGGTAGCCGTTTTCGGCGTATTTTATCGCGCGTGCGAATAACTGGTCCATTGGCAAAGAGCCATGATCCTTGTGCAACAGGCACCACCCCGAAATGGCACCTGGGATCGTGACGGAATGTGGACTTGTTTGGGGGATCTCATTCATGAGACCTGCATTTCTTAGAGCTTCGACTGTCGCGGCAGCTGGCGCGCGTCCCGACCCATTCAGGGCCTTCACCTTACCGCCTTTTGGCGCATAAAGCGCAAAGCAGTCTCCACCTATACCCGTCATCAAAGGGTCGACGACACACTGCACAGCCACTGCAGCAATCGCCGCATCTACTGCATTGCCCCCTTTGGTCAGGATCTCATGGCCGGCTGAGGTTGATAACGGGTGAGAGGTTGCGATCATCGCTGAAGACGCAAGCGTACTGGGGCGGCGAGCAGAGAAGAAGTCAAACATTTCGGGTTTCCTGTAGTTAGCACCACTTGCCATGGGCTCGCGATGATCTTGTGTTAGCTGAAGAGGAACGACTATTTTGATACCAGTGGATGCAGACACGCGACTGCGCGTTGAGTGCTGAGCTTTCCCAACTGCGGATCCTTCAGTCGGCAATCGTTCTGCGCGCTTGGGCAACGTGTCGAAAAACGGCACCCTTCTGGCAAGTTGAGAGGGCTTGGGATCTCCCCGGGCAATGGTTCTGAAAGCGGCTCAAAAAATTTGGGTGCAGCGGCACGAAGAGCCGCAGAGTAGGGATGAGATGGCGCATTAAGAACAGCGTCGGTCGGGCCAGTTTCGACGATACGGCCAAGATACATGATCGCGATTTCTTCGCAAAGGAAGCTCGCGACTCCAAGGTCGTGCGTAATGAAGATGAGCGTCAGGCCCATGTCTCGCTGTAACGACTGCAGTAGAATTAATAGCTGTGCTTGCGTCGACACGTCGAGCCCTGAAACAGCTTCGTCTGCAACCAGCACTGTAGGCTCCGATGCCAATGCGCGTGCAATAGCCACGCGTCGCACCTGTCCTCCTGACAACCCCGATGGATAGCGCTCAGCAGCGTCTGCAGGCAATCCGACCCTATCAAGCAGTTGCGCAACACGTGAGGCTTCGTCTTCGCGCGATACGATATTGAAGTGCCGAAGCGGTTCTGCAATCAGCGCGCCAATCGTCATACGAGGGTCGAGTGACCCACGCGCATCTTGATAGACCATCGCAACATCGCGTGCAAAGTCGATACCAGTCGCGCGTCCTTCCAGAATGGGTTTGCTGTTATAAAGCGCACGCCCCCCGCTTGGTCGGTCCAGCCCCAGCAGGACCCGAAGCAGGGTAGACTTACCCGAACCGCTTTCTCCGACGACTGCAAGGGACGTGCCTTTGCGAATATTAAGCCTAACCCCATCCAAAGCACGAAGACCTACCGTTTCGCGGCTAAAGATGGAGCGCCCTGGTTTGGGGACTTCGAACACCTGCTCAACCTCGATCAGCTCGAAGATGGGTTGCTCGGGGACAGTCGTATTGGTTTCGGCTAAGGTTTGCACAGTCATTCGGGGTTCCAACACGCAATATGGTGATCAAGCGAGCCTGTCGCGGTCTGCTGGGCTGGCACAAGAGGGGGTGCTTCGTCCGCGCATCGCGTCACTGCGCGTGGACAGCGCGTGCAAAACCGGCAGCCGTTAGGCATTTGCCCGTGAGACGGCACAGTTCCTTCGGGAACAGGTAAGTCTTTGGTACCGATTTCGAGCACACAGGATTTTAGTTGCTTAGTGTAGGGATGGCGATGTCGTTCAAGTACATCGCGTGCTGGGCCGCTTTCGACGACTTGTCCCGCATAGAGCACCGCGATCCTATCACAAGCCTGACTGGCAAGGGCCAGATCGTGCAGCACAAACACACAACTTGCGCCACGTTCACGGGTCAGTTGCAGGATCAGTCGGACAATTTGTGCTTGAATCGTGACATCCAGAGCCGAAGTCGGCTCGTCAGCCAAAAGCAAATCCGGACTACCTGCCAATGCGATAGCAACCATGACCCGTTGCTGCATGCCTCCTGATAATTGGTGCGGGAAGGCAGACATTCTGCCTTCGGGGTCATTGATGCCAACAGAGGCAAATAGCGCAACCGCTTGTTCTCGGGCGTCAGCCTTCGACAGCCCGTGGATGCGTTGCAAGGTCGGNNNAGGTCGTGCTCAGCTGACGTCCGACTGTGTATGACGGGTTCAACGCAGTACCTGCATCTTGGAAGATCATAGACAAACGTCGGCCGCGTAGCTTCACCATCTTTCGCTCAGATAGCGTGAGAAGGTCACCTTCGCCAACCAAGGTAGCGCTTCCGCTGACCCTCGCGTTTTCAAGCAAGCGCATGATCGCAGTGGCGATAGTCGATTTTCCAGCACCGCTTTCGCCGACCAAAGCCATTGTCTCTCCCTGTCCAAGGGTAAGCGTGACACGATCCAAGATTTTAGCGGCACCTCGAAAGACGGTGAGGTCCTTGATCGACAAGACATGATTCACGGTCATATCGCTCATGACTCTCTCCGTAGTTTTGGATCGAATTCTTCGCGCACTCCGTCGCCGACTATCGACAGGGCGATCAGCAAAAGAGCCAGAGCAAAACCTGGCATCGCAGACATCCAAGGTGCAAAGCTGACAAAATCGCGTCCTTCAGCGATCATGAGGCCCCAATCAGGTGTCGGGGGCGTGACGCCGATGCCCAAAAACGAAAGGGATGAAGAAACCAGAATGGCCTCTGAGACGCGTATTGTGACCTGAACGGCGAGCGGGAAAATTACATTTGGTAAAACATGACGTAAAATCACACGCAGGTATGAAATGGACATCAGTTGCGCAGCTTCGATGAAAAGCTGAACGCGTACCTGCATCACATCACTGCGCACCGTTCGCGCAAAGGGCCCTATCATGGAAAGGCCAACTGCGATGACGACCTTGTCTACACCTTGCCCCAGGATCGCGATGAATGCGACGGCGAGGATCAGCGACGGCAATGCAAGGATGGCGTCGATCAACCGCATTAGGCCCCATTCTGCCCATCCACCCGAAAGACCTGCGGCGAGCCCAATGATCAGCCCGCCAACGGCACCAATCATGACAGAGAAAATGCCGATAATAAGCGCATATCGTGCGCCGTATATGACCCGCGAAAAGATATCTTGGCCGTAGCTATCAGTGCCCATCCAATGCACCACAGTGGGTGCTTTCATCATGACGTTAAAGTCCTGCTTAACGGGATCGAACGGGGCGACATAGGGCGCGAAAATCGCGGCCAGCACATAAGCCGCTGCAACAAGCAAAGCTGCGGTGAAGAAAGGCCGCCGTATGAAAACAGATCGACGGGATTTCGCAGCGGGTGAAGGGGTGTCCACAATCGGAACCGCGGCGACGCCCTTGGTCATTTGAACGCTCATTTGCTGGTCCTCAGTCGTGGATCAAGGAAGGGGTAGGACAGATCGACCAGCAGGTTGACGCCGATGAACAAAACTGCCGTCATCATAACGCCGGCCTGAACCACGAGGTACTCACGACCCAGAACGGCAGAGGTCAGCATCTGGCCAACGCCAGGTAGGTTGAAAACTGTTTCTGTAAGGACAGTCCCTTGCAGCAACACACCCAGTTGCAAACCAAGAATTGTAACAAGCGGCATGGCGATGTTGCGTACACCATGCACCCAGACGACGCGCCAATTGGGTTCACCGCGTGCGCGAGCAGCTGCAATATAAGGTTGCTCCAGCACTTCAATCAGTGTCGCGCGGGTAAGGCGGGTAATCATCGCAATGAAATAGGTCGAAAGCGTAAGACCAGGCAGGATCATGTGGTAAATGCCCTGCCAGAAGTTCTCCCACGGGGAGACGTAGCCCATGACGGGAAAAAGTTGGAGCTTCACCGCGAAGAACCAGATCAGCAAGATGCCCAGAAGAAACGAAGGAAACGCCGTGCCTGTCAGGGCCAGTACAGCCGACCCGGCGTCAAATATCGTGTCCTTCTTTATGGCTGACAATACGCCTAAAGGAACACCAACAAGAATTGCGAAAAGAAGAGAGAAGGAGGCGAGGGTCAGCGTGACAGGCAACGCCTCCTTAAAGGCATAGGTGAAAATCTCTGCGCGCGCGACATAGGATGTTCCCCAATCGCCCTGCACAAACTGGATCGCCCAATTCGCGTATTGGACAAGGAATGGTTGATCCAACCCCAGTTCGGCTCTTAGTGAATCGTAGCTCGCTTGAGAGAACTCTGACCCGAGCATGATCTGAATTGGATCGCCCGGTGCCAGCTTCAAAAGTCCGAAGCTGGCGACCGACACGACGAATAGGACAACGAATGTCTGCGCGATTTTCCCCAGTGCCTTAACGAGCATTAGCCAATACTCACAGTGTGTAGGTTCACAAGGTCAGCTGGGATATATTGGAACCCCTTAACTTTGGTAGAGAAGACTTTGTAAATCGGCATGTGGGCCATGACAGCGATGCCGGCTTCGTCCATCAGCAAGTCTTCTGCCTTGTTGTACAAAGCGCGTCGTGCTGCTGGATCCAACTCGACCTGAGCTTGTGCGCAAAGGTCGTCAAAGTCGGTGTTCACCCAACCGCCAAAGTTCCATGCCCCGTCCGATTTAAATTCGGGATAAAGCGTTTCATCGGGATCAAGATCAGCAACCCATTCAAAGTCATAGAGGTCAAAATCGGAGGCGTTGCGGCGCTTCACCCAAGTTGCAGGCTCCACAAGTTCCAGCTTAGCTTTAATGCCGATTTCAGCCAGCATCGGGGCGACAGTTTGAGCCACTCGTGTCCCAACAGGACCGCGTTCTGCCATCATATAGACGGCTTCCACCTCGCCTTGGTTAGCCGCCTTGGCGCGGAAGGACTTGGCCTTTTCCAGATCATACCACTGACCGCGGCCGCTGGACGCAATGTCAGGATCAAAGAAGTCGGTCATCGGAGGCGAAATAGGCGTATACGCTTTCTGCGCACGACCAAAGTACGCCTGTTTCACGAGGGTATCGCGATCCAGAGCCCAAGCAACAGCGCGACGCAGGTTAACGTCGTCAAATGGACCGCGTTTGCAGTTCATCCCGACAAAGGTGTAGTTCCCCTCGATCTCTCCGTACAGGTTCGCATTCGGGAAAGCTTCGACCTGATCGACGAGCTGCATCGGGCAATCGGTCATACCGTCGATTTGGCCGGACATTAACGCCGCAAGCGCAGTCGAGGCCTCGTTCATCAGAACAAATGTCGCACGCTCAAGCTTTGGCAATCCTGGTTCGAAATAATCGGGGTTTGCTTCCAGTTCGATTGCGTCGTTTTCTTTCCAGGAAACAAACTTGAACGGGCCTGTTCCAACAGGATTCCGCCCATAGTCGGCACCATACTTCTGTACGGCAGCGGGACTAACGATCGTGCCCGCACGTCCGGTCGAACCGTTCAGCGCGACGGGCAAGAAAGCGTATGGTTGCGAGAATGTTAGCTTCACGGTCAGCGGGTCGACGACCTCAATATTGTCCAGCAGAGCTAACTTCCACGCGTGTGGTGACTTGGGTTCCCCTTCTTTGACACGCAGTAGCGAGAATTTGACAGCTTCGGCATCACAGGGCGTCCCATCGTGGAACTTGACGCCGTCACGCAGCTTGAAGACGTGAACTTTGTCATCCTCGATGTCCCAGCTCTCTGCCAAGTCGGGTTCGAACGTGACGTTCTTGCCATCGTAGGCGATTTTGAGAAGACCGTTGTGGATATTGTTGATGATCTGAATGGACGACAGAAACCCAGTGAAGTGGGGATCTAAGGTATCAATGACTTTAATGGACGCGATTTTTATGTGACCGCTTTGTTGTGCGCGTACAAGAGACGGTGCACCGGCGGTTGCAGCTGTTAGAATGCCTGCGCCAAGGCCCTTAAGTACTGTTCTACGTCCGAAACGTGCGGACAGACGTTCGGCAAGAACTTTTTTGTGATCGATCGGTTTCATATTTTGTTTTCCCTGTTGGCATTGTCTCCTCCCTTGATCGTTTTGACCGACAAGTATTTGCGCCGGGTTTGTCCCAGTTCGCCGGCCTCGCGTCGGTTTTGAGGCATTCTGCTACCGAACTCTCCGGGTTGTTCGGCATCATGTGATTAAAGCTTGCAAGCACATGTATACAAATGGAAGCTAAAAGAGCACAAAGCGACGGGATTGGATGGCTGATGATTATTCGTGCAGCAGATTGCATCTTTGAAAGCCTGATAGAGACTATCATGGTCGGCGAATTGGCCGCGGGCGAACCACTTGTTGAAAAGCCACTGGCCGATAAATTCGGTGTATCGCGTACTCCAGTAAGGGAAGCCTTGCATCGGCTGGCCCAAGCGGGCCTCGCTGAGCGTGGATCCCGGCGCGCCTACTTTGTACGCGAGATGGCACCCGAAGACCTTTCTGAACTATTCGAAGCCACTGGAGAGATAGAGAGCGCTCTTGCCGCTCTCGCAGCCAAACGAATGAGTGAAATCGAGCGCCGTCATCTTATGTTGATTGTTGACAGTGGCGACGCCTGCAACGACCCGACCGCATACAGCGATATCAACAGGCAATTCCACGAGGCTATAAAGTCGGGTGCTCGGAACTCAACACTCGCTTCTACCTTGGACGAGCTCAGCATGCGAACCTTTGCATGGCGAGCTGCCAATTTCCGAGAAGACAGTACGCGACTGGCGTCTTCTCGAAGCGAGCATCGTCAGATCGCTGACGCGATACTTAACTTAGATGTAGAAATGACGCGCAGACTGGTTTGCAGTCACGTCGCGTCTTCATATCTTGTGTCGTCCGACATCCTTGCGCGCCGCAAGATGGAGTTACCGGTTAAACCGAACGCGTAGAGCCAAGTTTGTCCGGCGCGCAATTCTTTATGGTCGAGTAGCTCTGCGCTTCGTTGAATAACATCAGTCAGCCGTCACCTGCTAAGATAGTGAATAAGCTGATGACGGCAGTTATATGTAAGCGGTGCGCCGCCCCCACACTTACAGCATAGCGCCTGATCTGCGATTCAGAGTAAACCTCCGGCGGTGGCCGT
>NZ_DGMH01000026.1:15759-25337 GCF_002388305.1 Sulfitobacter sp. UBA4523 | reverse complement strand
CCCCGCCTATCAGAGGGCTAAGGCGCGGGACGGCGAGCAGGACATCTATGTGCAGGAGTTCTATCCCGTGCCGGAGGAGGGGTGATGGCCGAGAGTGTTGAAATCTTCGAAGTCGGTCCGCGCGACGGGCTGCAAAACGAGGCCGCCCGGATCGCTACGCGCGACAAGATTGCGCTGGTGGATTGCCTGAGCGAGGCGGGCTTTGCCCGGATCGAGGTGGCGAGCTTTGTCAGCCCCAAATGGGTGCCGCAGATGGCCGGATCGGGTGAGGTTCTGGGCGGGATTGCTCGGGTCGAGGGGGTGCGTTATGCCGCGCTGACGCCGAATATGCGGGGATACGAGGATGCGGTCGCGGCCAAAGCGGGAGAGATCGCGGTGTTCGCCTCGGCCAGTGAGGGGTTCAGTCAGAAGAATATCAACGCCAGCATCGAGGAGGCGTTCGAGCGTTTCGCGCCGATTCTAGAGCAGGCACGCCATGTGGATATGCCGGTGCGGGGCTATGTCTCGTGTGTGGTGGAATGCCCCTATGACGGGGCGGTCGCGCCATCCAAGGTGGCTGAAGTGGCGGATCGTCTTTTCTCTATGGGATGCTATGAGGTCTCGCTTGGCGACACCATCGGGGCGGGCACGCCGGATACGATTGCGCGCATGTTGCTGGCGGTGCGCGATGTGGTGCCCGTGGGGCGTTTGGCCGGGCATTACCATGACACCAACGGGCGGGCGATGGACAACATCGATGCATCCCTGTCCATGGGCCTGCGCGTGTTCGATGCCGCCGTAGGCGGTTTGGGGGGGTGCCCCTATGCGCCGGGGGCTGCGGGCAATGTTGCTACGGAAAAGGTCAACGCGCATCTGGTGGCGCTTGGCTATGACACCGGGTTGGATCAGGCGGTGATCGAGGAAGCCGCCGAGATGGCGCGGCGGATGAGGGTAGGATGATGTACGAGACACTGAAACTGGAGACCGACACGCGCGGGGTCGCGACGTTGACGTTGGCGCGCGAGGAAAAGCACAACGCCATGTCCGCGCAGATGATAGCCGAGTTGACACAGGCCGCCGCCGCCTTGGCCGCTGATGATGCTGTGCGGGTCGTGGTGCTGACCGGCGCGGGCAAAAGCTTTTGCGCGGGCGGTGATCTGGGCTGGATGCAGGCGCAGCGCGATATGGATGGGCCGACACGCTCGGCCGAGGCAGGCAAGCTGGCCACGATGCTGGGCGCGCTGAACACGCTGCCCAAGCCCTTGATCGGTAGGGTACAGGGCAACGCTTTTGGTGGCGGTGTCGGCATGGCCTCGGTCTGTGATGTGGCGATCGGGGTTGATACGTTGAAGATGGGGTTCACCGAGACGCGGCTGGGGATCATTCCGGCCACCATCGGCCCCTATGTGCTGGCCCGTATGGGCGAGGGGCGCGCGCGGCGTGTGTTCATGTCGGCCCGTCTGTTTGACGCGGCAGAGGCGGTCGATCTGGGCTTGCTGGCCCGTGCCGTGCCGGCGGATGCGCTGGACGCTGCGATCGAGGCCGAGGTCGTGCCTTATCTGTCCTGTGCGCCGGGGGCCGTGGCTGCGGCGAAACAACTCGCGCGGGATCTGGGACCGCGGATCGACGCGCAGGTCGTGGACCATACCATCGCCGCATTGGCCGACCGCTGGGAAACCGAAGAGGCGGCCGAGGGAATCGGTGCCTTCTTCGACAAGCGCAAGGCGGCCTGGGTTACGGGTTGAAGCGGGGCGGCAAGGCTCTAGGCTTTGCCACGACATCAACGGCAAAAGGGGCCCCCATGCGTATTCTATTCACCGGCGGCAGCGGCAAGGCGGGGCGGCATGTGATCCCCTATCTGATGGATCAGGGGCATCAGGTGTTGAACGTGGACCAGCAGCCGCTGGATCACCCCGGCGTTGACAACCGCATTGCCGACATCACCGACGCGGGCGAGATGCATGATGTGATGCATAGTCTGATGAATCTGGGCGAACTGGATAAGGGCACCGGCGTGCTGGGGTTTGACGCCGTTGTGCATTTCGCCGCCGTGCCGCGCATCCTGATCACGTCGGATACAGAGGTGTTTCGGGTCAATACGCTTGGCACCTATCATGTCATTGATGCTGCCGTGAAGGCGGGGGTGCCCAAGATCATCTTTGCCTCATCCGAGACGACCTATGGCGTCTGCTTTGCCCAGGGGGAGCGCAAGCCCGACTATATCCCCGTCGATGAAGAGCACCCGACCGTGCCCGAAGACAGCTATGCCATGTCCAAGGTCTGTAACGAGGCGACGGCGCGCAGCTTTCAGGCGCGCACGGGGGCGGATATCTACGGGTTGAGAATCAACAACGTGATCGAACCGCATGAATACGCCAGCCTTTTCCCCGGCTTCATTCACGACCCCGATCAACGGCGGCGCAATATCTTCGCCTATATCGATGCCCGCGATCTGGGGCAGATGGTGCAGCGCTGTCTTGATGTGGACGGCTTGGGCTACGAGGTGTTCAATGTGGCCAATGCCGACACCTCTGTCGCCGCACAAACGTCTGACTTGATTGATCGCTACTATAAAGACGTGCGCCAGACCCGCGATATGGGCCAGTTCGAGACATTCTACAGCATCGAAAAGGCGCGTGACCTGCTGGGGTTCGCGCCGCAGCACAGCTGGCGCGAGAGCCGCGATCTGCTGGAAAAATAGCGCCAATCACGCGGGCGCAGGCAGGGCGGGCCGCGCCCTTCGACAGGATGACGCAAATATGGCGGGCTCGGTTGACCCTGACCGGACAGCGGAGTAAACCGACCAAAGCCAATAGTGCCGTTTGGCTGACAGGGCGCGTGGCGCGTCGCATACGCAAAAGGAGCTTCCCCTTGGACGACATGATGCGGGAATACCTGCCGATCCTACTTTTTCTAGCCGTGGCGATTGTCCTTGGCATTGTTTTGATCCTGGCTGCCGTCGTGCTGGCCGTGCGCAACCCGGACCCTGAAAAAGTGTCGGCCTATGAATGCGGGTTCAACGCCTTTGACGACGCCCGGATGAAATTTGACGTGCGGTTCTACCTCGTGTCGATCCTGTTCATCATCTTTGACCTCGAAATCGCTTTTCTCTTCCCCTGGGCCGTGGCCTTTCAGGACGTGAGCATGGCCGGCTTCTGGTCGATGATGGTCTTTCTTGCCGTGCTGACCGCCGGCTTTGCATATGAGTGGAAAAAGGGAGCACTGGAATGGCAGTAGCAGCCGCCGGGGCCAATGTGGCCGGGATGGACCGCGATGTGGCCACCCAGAACCTGAACAAGGAACTGCAGGACAAGGGCTTCCTGCTGACCTCGACCGAAGACATCATCAACTGGGCCCGTACCGGCTCGCTGCACTGGATGACTTTTGGTCTGGCCTGCTGCGCCGTCGAGATGATGCACACCTCGATGCCGCGCTACGATCTGGAACGGTTTGGCACCGCGCCACGCGCGTCTCCACGTCAGTCCGACCTGATGATTGTTGCGGGCACGCTGACCAACAAGATGGCACCGGCCCTGCGCAAGGTCTATGACCAGATGCCGGAACCGCGCTATGTGATCTCTATGGGGTCTTGCGCCAATGGCGGCGGCTATTACCACTACAGCTATTCCGTTGTGCGCGGCTGTGACCGTGTCGTGCCTGTCGATGTCTATGTGCCCGGCTGCCCGCCCACGGCAGAGGCGTTGCTGTATGGTATCATGCAGCTGCAGCGCAAAATCCGCCGTACCGGCACAATCGTTCGCTAAGGGGCTGATATGTCAGAACAACTGAACGAACTTGGCGCGTATATCGAAGCGAAACGCCCCGACTGTATCCTCGGCTGGGATATCGCCTTTGACGAGCTGAACATGGATGTCACCCAGGCCAATCTGCCCGGTCTGGTAGAATTTATCAAAAGCGACGCGACCTGCCGTTTCTCCTCGCTGGTGGATATCACCGCGGTGGATTACCCGGGCCGCGCCAAACGCTTTGATGTCGTCTATCATTTTCTGTCGATGTACCAGAACCAGCGCATCCGCTTGCGCGTCGCCGCGCGCGAAGAGGATATGGTCCCCTCGATCGTCGATATCCACCCGTCGGCCAACTGGTTCGAACGCGAGGTCTTTGACATGTTCGGCATCATCTTTGCCGGCCACCCCGACCTGCGTCGCCTGCTGACCGACTACGGGTTCCGCGGCTACCCGCTGCGCAAGGATTTCCCGACCACCGGCTATACCGAAGTCCGCTATGACGAGACGGAAAAGCGCGTGGTCTATGAACCCGTGAGCCTCGTTCAGGAATATCGCCAGTTCGACTTTATGTCGCCTTGGGAAGGGGCCGAATATATTCTGCCGGGCGATGAAAAGCCGGAGGCAAAATAATGGGGGGCATGTGGTGGTTCATACTCTCTGCCCTCACAATCATCCCGATGGTCAAGCTGTTGCCGTTTTTCGGGATCAATAAATACTGGTCTGTTGCCTGTATCGTGCCTTTGGGCACCGTCGCCCTTCTGTGGTGGATGGGCGTCAAACTGACCGAGCTGGAGCGTAAATGATGGACGGCACCAAAGGTTTCGAAGACGCCCTGACCGGCGAGCAGAAGATCCGCAACTTCAACATCAACTTCGGCCCGCAACACCCTGCGGCGCACGGGGTTCTGCGTCTGGTTCTCGAACTCGACGGCGAGATCGTCGAACGTTGCGATCCGCATATCGGCCTGCTGCACCGTGGCACCGAAAAGCTGATGGAAAGCCGCACCTACCTGCAGAACCTGCCGTATTTCGACCGGCTGGATTACGTGGCACCGATGAACCAGGAACACGCCTGGTGTCTGGCCATCGAAAAGCTGACCGGTGTCGAAGTGCCCCGTCGCGCCTCGCTGATCCGCGTGCTCTATTCCGAGATCGGCCGCATCCTGTCACACCTGCTGAACGTCACCACACAGGCGATGGACGTGGGTGCGCTGACACCGCCGCTCTGGGGCTTTGAAGAACGCGAAGATCTGATGATCTTCTACGAACGCGCCTGCGGTGCCCGTCTGCACGCGGCCTATTTCCGCCCCGGCGGGGTCCACCAGGATCTGCCGCCCGCGCTGCTTGATGATATCGAGGCATGGACCCACAAGTTCCTGTCGGGCTTCATGGTCGACGTGGATCAGCTGCTGACAGAAAACCGGATCTTCAAACAGCGTAACGCTGACATCGGCATCGTGTCTGAACAGGACATCCAGGATTGGGGCTTCTCGGGCGTGATGGTCCGCGGCTCTGGCCTGGCCTGGGATTTGCGCCGTGCGCAGCCCTATGAATGCTACGATGAATTCGACTTCCAGATCCCGACCGGTGTGAACGGCGATTGCTATGACCGCTACCTCGTCCGGATGGAAGAAATGCGCCAGTCCACCTACATCATCCAGCAAGCCATCGAAAAGCTGCGCGCGCCCGAAGGGCAGGGCGATGTATTGGCGCGGGGCAAGATCACGCCCCCCAGCCGGACCGCGATGAAAACCGACATGGAAAGCCTGATCCACCACTTCAAGCTCTACACCGAAGGGTTCCACGTCCCCGCCGGCGAAGTCTATTGCGCTGTCGAGGCCCCAAAGGGCGAATTCGGCGTCTACCTTGTGGCGGATGGATCGAACAAACCCTACCGTGCCAAACTGCGCGCGCCGGGCTACCTGCACCTGCAAGCGATGGACTATGTCGCCAAGGGGCACCAGCTGGCGGATGTCGCGGCGATCATCGGCACCATGGACATCGTTTTCGGAGAGGTCGACCGTTGAGCCGGGTCCTCTTCATTTTGCCAAATAAACTCCCGCCGGAGGCGCCCGCCGTTTCCGCAAGAACGAAAGCCTGATCTGATGCTGCGCCGTTTGCACCCTGACCAACCGACAAGCTTTGCCTTCACCCCTGCCAACCAGGCCTGGGCCGAAGCGCAGATCACGAAATACCCCGAAGGCCGTCAGGCCAGCGCGATCATCCCTTTGCTATGGCGTGCGCAGGAACAGGAAGGCTGGCTGAGCCGCCCTGCAATCGAACATGTCTCTGAAATGCTGGGCATGGCCTATATCCGCGGGCTCGAAGTCGCGACATTCTACTTTATGTTCCAGCTTCAGCCTGTGGGCGAGGTCGCGCATTTCCAGATTTGCGGTACGACATCCTGCATGATCTGCGGGGCCGAAGACCTGATCGAGGTCTGCAAGGAACGCATCGCGCCCAAGGCCCATCAGATCAGCGCAGACGGCAAATTCTCGTGGGAAGAAGTCGAATGTCTGGGCGCCTGTTCGAACGCGCCGATGGCGCAGATCGGCAAGGACTATTACGAAGATCTGACCGTCGACGGCTTCCGCGCCATGATCGACGAGATGGCGGCGGGGCAGGTGCCTGTACCCGGCCCGCAGAACGGGCGCTATGCCTCTGAACCGCTGTCCGGGTTGACCAGCCTGACCGATCACGACAGCGGCAAGACACAATACAACGCCAGCGCACAACTGGCCGTGGACATCGGCGACACGCTCAAGCGCATCGATGGTACCGAAGTGCCGCTGACAGCGCCCTGGCAGGGTAAAGATGGTGCAGACAGCGCCGGTTCTGACAAGGAACAGCCTGTTGCGCGGGATGACAATATGCCACCCGAAGGCCCTGACGGTGCCCAAGGCGGTCGTACCGCCGCAGAGGAAGACGCACCACGTGATGTGGGCGATGCCTCGGATCAACGCTCCGAAGCACCGGGGGAGGCTGACGGCACCGAAGCTGTGGGCAAACCCGAAGCAGGCAGCGTCGCACCCGGCGATCCGGCCCCTGCGCCTAAAGCCTCGACCGCGGGCACCAAAAAAGCATCGGTTGCAAAATCTGCAGAGGCCAATGCGGATGCTGCGGCCACCAAGCCCAAGACGCTGGATGCCCCCGAAGGCGGCGCGGCGGATGACCTCAAGATGATCAAGGGCATCGGTCCCAAGCTCGAAGCGCTGGTTAACAAGATGGGCTTTTACCACTTTAGCCAGATCGCTGACTGGGGCCCGAACGAGGTATCCTGGGTGGATCAGAACCTCGAAGGTTTCAAGGGTCGTGTGACCCGCGACAACTGGGTCGAACAGGCGAAAAAGCTTGCTGCTGGTGAAGAAACAGAATTCTCGTCGCGCGCCACAAAAGATGGTATCTATAACACATAATAGATCATCTTGAATGGCGAACGAAGGGACGGACATGACTGATTTGACGCAAAAAGAGCAATGCAAACGCGGTTGCATGCGGTGGGGGGCCGGGGTCGGCCTTGTCCTCGCGTTGCTATTTTGGCTGGTTTTCGGCTGGGGCTTTATCGCCTCCTTGTTCCTCGGGATCATACTGGGGCTTGTGACCTTTGTGGTCCTGTCCAAATTCATGTGCGGATCGCTTGGGGATGAGCCTATGCAGACGGCCAGCGCCCCTGCGGCGGCGGCGGCCCCTGCAACGGCGGCCACAACCCAGGCGGCCAGCGCCGCACCAACCAGCGACGCCGAGGTAGAGCCTGAGCCGACGCTGGAAGCGGAACCCGCTGCCACCGAAACGGTAGAGACTCGCCCCGAAGACACGACCGGCGGTCAGGCCGAGGCCGATGTCGGCGGTGCCGCGTCAGAGGCGACAGCGGGCACCTCGCCAGCGGCCAAAGACGAACCCGCCGCTTTCTCGGGGATCAAGCCCACGGCCAAACTGAAGGGCCAAGAGGAACTCGCTGCGCGCAAAGGCAGCTACAAATACGAAGCCCCCGCAGCCGAGCCTGCACAGGCCAAGGCGGCTCCGACTGCCGTGCCCGTGCCAGAAGCGGCGGCGGAACCTGTCGCCTCTATCCCAGAACCAACGCCGGCTGAAACACCGCAGGCACCGGCCACCGTCAAGGGGGCGACCTCGACCCGTTCGGGAATCGCGGATATTCCGGCGGGTACTGTGGAAAGCAGCCCCGAAACGCTGGAGAAACCGCGCGCTGGCGGTGCCGATAACCTCAAGCTTATCAGTGGGGTAGGGCCGAAACTTGAACAAACGCTGAATGAGCTGGGGATCTATCACTTTGATCAGATCGCCAAATGGACCGCGGATGAAATCGCTTGGGTTGATGCCCGCGTGCGGTTCAAAGGCCGTATTCAACGTGATGACTGGATGGCGCAGGCCAAAACCCTCGCCTCCGGTGGAGAGACCGAATTCTCCACCCGTAGTAAAAAGACCTGAGCCTGACATGGATGCCGTGTAATGACAGATAAGGAAGAAATCGCCCTGGCCCGTAAGGGCCGGATGGTCGGCCTTGTCATTGCCGGCACCATGTTGCTTTGGATCGCGGCGCAATGGCTTGCGCCGCAGTTCGGCTTGCCCGGACGCTATGCGCTGCTGTTCGACTTTGCCGCGCTGGCAGCCCTGATCTGGGCGATGGTCAATATATATCAGATGAGGCGGGCCCGCGCGGCCAGCCGTGACACATAAAGGTTAGCTTCATGCTTCAGGATCAAGACCGCATCTTTACCAATATCTACGGTATGCACGACCGCACGCTGAAAGGCGCGCAGGCGCGTGGCCATTGGGATGGCACGGCGGGCATCCTCAAGAACGGGCGCGACTGGATCATCGACCAGATGAAAGCCTCGGGGCTGCGGGGCCGTGGCGGTGCGGGCTTCCCCACCGGTCTGAAGTGGTCCTTCATGCCCAAGGAAAGCGACGGTCGCCCCAGCTATCTGGTGGTGAACGCCGATGAATCCGAGCCCGGCACCTGCAAGGACCGCGAGATCATGCGCCACGATCCGCACACGCTGATCGAGGGCTGCCTGATCGCAAGCTTCGCGATGAATGCCAATGCTTGCTACATCTACATCCGCGGCGAATACATCCGCGAGCGCGAAGCGCTGCAAGCCGCGATTGACGAGGCGTAT
Source organism: Sulfitobacter sp. UBA4523 (assembly GCF_002388305.1). Lineage (NCBI taxonomy): Bacteria > Pseudomonadati > Pseudomonadota > Alphaproteobacteria > Rhodobacterales > Roseobacteraceae > Sulfitobacter > Sulfitobacter sp. UBA4523. Next base: position 16,472 of record NZ_DGMH01000026.1, on the reverse strand, counting down.
GACGCGGGGCTTGTGGGCAAGAACGCCTGCAAATCCGGCTATGATTTCGACATCTATCTGCACCACGGGGCAGGTGCCTATATCTGTGGCGAGGAAACCGCGCTGCTGGAAAGCCTTGAAGGCAAAAAAGGCATGCCGCGGATGAAGCCGCCGTTCCCTGCGGGGGCCGGTCTTTATGGCTGCCCGACCACGGTGAACAACGTGGAATCCATCGCGGTGGTCCCAACAATCCTGCGCCGCGGTCCTGAATGGTTTTCAAGCTTTGGCCGTCCGAACAACGCGGGCACCAAGCTGTTTGCGATCTCGGGTCATGTGAATAATCCTTGCGTCGTCGAAGAAGCGATGAGCATCACCTTTGAAGAGCTGATCGAAAAGCATTGCGGCGGTATCCGTGGCGGCTGGGACAACCTCAAGGCTGTGATCCCCGGCGGGTCGTCTGTGCCGATGATCCCCGGTGCGCAGATGCGCGACGCGATCATGGATTTCGACTACCTGCGCGAGCAACGCTCGGGCCTGGGGACGGCTGCGGTCATCGTGATGGATAACTCCACCGATGTGATCAAGGCGATCTGGCGTCTGGCGAAATTCTACAAGCACGAATCCTGTGGTCAGTGTACGCCATGCCGCGAAGGGACCGGCTGGATGATGCGCGTGATGGACCGTTTGGTGCGCGGCGATGCGGAGCCCGAAGAGATCGACATGCTGCTCGACGT
>NZ_DGMH01000026.1:7936-15647 GCF_002388305.1 Sulfitobacter sp. UBA4523 | reverse complement strand
GACATGCTGCTCGACGTGACCAAGCAGGTCGAAGGCCACACGATCTGCGCCCTTGGGGATGCAGCGGCGTGGCCCATTCAGGGTCTGATCCGTCACTTCCGCGACGAGATCGAGGATCGCATCAAGCACAAACGCACCGGCCGCGTCAGCGCCGTCGCGGCGGAGTAAGCTTTGATGGAAAGCTTTGCCGCCTATAGCCACGCGCTGACTGCTTTGGCTTTTTGGGCCATTCTGATCAGTGTCCTCGGCGCGCTCTCTACCATGGGGCGCACGCCAGAGGGGCGCTGCGATTGCGGCAAGCCCAAGCGGAACTACGACGATGTGGTCTATCGCCGCGAACGCGCGTTCATGAACGCGATAGAGGCGTCGGGCCCGTTTCTGGCATCGACGCTTGCGGCGGTGCTGCTTGGCGCGCCTGTGTTCTGGGTGAACCTCTTTGCGGCGCTATTCGTAGCGGTGCGGGTCGCGATGGCCGTGGTGCATATCGGGACGACCAACCAGCCGATGCGGTCGCTGTTCTTTATGCTGGGGCTGGTGTGTATTCTGGCCTTGGCGGTCCTGGCGATTTTCGCAGCCTTCTGAGGCACGACTGAAGAACGATAGCTTTCACCCGTTGATCGGGCAGGGGGCTGTACAAAAAGACGGGTCCGGCCACACCGGCAGAGTGAGGGAAGATGAAGCAGATTGTTCTATTTTGTATAACGGCCGCGGTATTGGCCGGCTGTACCGCCCGCGAAGACCGTCTGGCCTTTGATGGTAAATATTTCCGCACCAAGCTGAGCAAAGTTGACGGGCAACGCGATGTCTTTACCCTGCGGGTGCGCAATGCGTCACAGTCGATCAACGGTGCCCGCGAAGCGGCGCGCTATGAAGCGACGGTTTATTGTGTGACCAACTATGGCAGTTCGGATATCAAATGGGTCGTGGGGCCGGACACCCCGCCCGAGAATTTGCGCCTTGTGGACGACGCTTTGACGTTTCAGGGGGCTTGCCCTTCCTGACCGTTTGCGCGACATACCGCTGGCAAATGGCTGATCCGGAGATGTTATTGAATAACATCGGGGTCAGTTCCCATGTGTAGCAAGGGGCAGTCCGCCCCGCTACATGAGGAGAGTAAGATGCGTAACGTATTGATCGCCGTAACAACCGTGGCCCTGATGGCCAGCCCTGTCGCCGCAAAGCCGCCGCTGCGTGATGTACCGGCTGTTGATGATGCGCTGCTTGATCTTGGACTGGCCGACCGGATTCGCAAAGAATGCCCCGATATCTCGGCCCGTATGATCCGCGCGCTCAGCTATTTGAACAATGTGCACAATACGGCGAAATCTTTGGGCTATACGTCGGACGAAATTGACGCCTACCGCAAAAGCGATGCTGAAAAGGCGCGCATGAAGGCCCGTGGGGCCGCATATTTAAAGGCGAAGGGGGTCGATACTTCGGACCCGCAAAGCTATTGTGCGTTAGGGCGTGCAGAAATCCAAAAATCGAGCCGGATCGGTTCGTTACTGAGAGCGAAATAAGCATATGAGCGATACCCGCAAGATCATCATTGACGGCAAGGAAGTCGAAGTCGAAGGGGCGATGACGCTCATTCAGGCGTGCGAGGAAGCAGGGGTGGAAATTCCGCGTTTCTGTTACCATGAACGTCTGTCGATTGCCGGTAACTGCCGGATGTGTCTTGTGGAGGTCGTGGGCGGCCCACCCAAGCCTGCGGCGTCCTGCGCCATGCAGGTGCGTGACTTGCGTCCTGGCCCAGAGGGCCAGCCGCCTGTCGTCAAAACCAATTCGCCCATGGTAAAAAAGGCCCGCGAGGGGGTCATGGAATTCCTGCTGATCAACCACCCGCTTGATTGCCCGATCTGCGATCAGGGTGGCGAGTGTGACCTTCAGGATCAGGCGATGGCTTACGGCGTCGACTTCAGCCGCTACCGCGAGCCGAAGCGCGCGACCGAAGATCTGGATCTGGGTCCATTGGTCGAAACCCATATGACGCGCTGCATTTCCTGCACCCGCTGTGTGCGCTTCACCACCGAGGTCGCGGGCATTCACCAGATGGGCCAGACCGGCCGTGGTGAAGACGCCGAGATTACAGCCTATCTGGGGCAGACGCTCGATTCGAACCTGCAGGGCAATATCATTGATCTGTGCCCCGTGGGGGCGCTGGTCTCGAAACCCTATGCTTTCACCGCACGGCCGTGGGAACTGTCAAAGACCGAATCGATCGACGTGATGGATGCGCTTGGGTCGAACATCCGTGTGGATACCAAGGGCCGCGAAGTCATGCGCTTCTTGCCGCGCAACCATGATGGCGTGAACGAGGAATGGATTTCCGATAAAACCCGTTTCGTCTGGGATGGTCTGCGCCGCCAGCGTCTGGACACGCCCTATATTCGTGAAAACGGTAAACTGCGCAAAGCTGACTGGCCCGAAGCATTGGCCGCTGCCGCTGCTGCGATGAAGGGCAAGAAAGTCGCCGGTCTGATCGGTGACCTTGCCTCGGTCGAGGCGACATATGCGTTGAAACAACTGATCGAAGGGCAGGGCGGTGTTGTCGAATGCCGGACCGATGGCGCGAAGCTGCCTGCGGGCAACCGGTCGGGCTATGTCGGGACCGCCACGGTCGAAGATCTGGATCACGCGCAAGCCGTGATGCTGATCGGCGCGAACCCCGCGGTGGAAGCACCGGTGCTGAACGCCCGTATCCGCAAGGCATGGACCCGCGGCGCGGATGTGGCGCTGATGGGCCCAGCGGTCGATCTGACCTATGATTACGATCATCTGGGCGACAGCCCGTCGCTGCTGAATGACCTGCTGAAAAAGGACCACGCCGACATTGCCGAGAAATCCTCGGTCATCGTTGTGGGCATGGGGGCCTTGGCGCGCGAAGACGGGGCAGAGGTTCTGGCCGCTGCCATGGCGCTGGCCGAGGCGACGCAATCCGGCTTTATGGTCTTGCACACCGCCGCATCCCGTGTGGGTGCGATGGACGTCGGTGCCGTTGCTGAAAATGGCATCAACGATGTGCTGGCCGCCGATGTGATCTATAACCTTGGCGCCGATGAGGGCGACATTCCTGCTGGCCCCTTCGTGATCTATCAAGGCTCGCACGGGGATCGCGGCGCGCACCGTGCCGATATCATCCTGCCTGGTGCCGCTTATACGGAAGAGGGCGGTTTGTTCGTCAATACCGAAGGCCGTCCGCAGCTTGCCGCGCGCGCCAGCTTTGCCCCCGGTCAGGCCAAGGAAAACTGGGCCATCCTGCGCGCGCTGAGTGCCGAGCTGGATGCCAAGCTGCCGTTCGATTCGCTTGCAGCATTGCGCAAAGCGCTGGTCGCTGATGTCCCGCATCTGGGGAATATCGATCAGGTTGCTGAAAACGCATGGCAGCCGGTGGCGCAGGGCAGCTTCGGCGACAGCCCGTTGCGCTTTGCGATTGCCGATTTCTACCTGTCCAACCCCATCGCCCGCGCCAGCCAGTTGATGGCAGAGCTTTCGGCCAACGCCAAAGCCCGCCGCGAAAAACCACTGGCGGCGGAGTGAGGATTTTGGGGATGATGTTGCCTTTGGTTCTGGGGGCCTGCGAAACGCAAGCGCCCATGGCCGAAGATTTCATTCCCGAGTATCGCGGTGTTGAAACCAAACTGCTGGACGGGGATCTTGTCCAGTTCGACGTGGCGATGACCAAAGCGCAGTCATCCGAGAATGTAGCGGAATACGCGGAATGTGCCGCGGCGCGCTATACTTTGATCCGGGGCTTTGGTTTTGCCCGCCACGTGCGTACAAATGTTGAGATCGAGGGTGGTGTCTGGCACGCAGATGCTGTTTACACCATCTCGCCGAGCCTGCCTGCGGGCTTGAAGACAATAGATGCTGAAGTGACCGTGCAGAACTGCATGGAAAAAGGCATACCGACGGTGTGAGGACCTATGGCTGACTTCTTTTTCAACACCACGCTGGGGACGATCCTGCTGATTATTGGCCAGATTTTCCTTGTTGTGATTCCCCTGCTTCTTGCCCTTGCGTTCCTGATGTACGCCGACCGGAAAATCTGGGCGTCGGTACAGCTGCGCCGCGGCCCGAACGTTGTAGGCATCTACGGTCTGCTGCAATCTTTTGCGGATTTCGCGAAATACATCGTCAAAGAGGTGGTCGTGCCCGCCGGTGCGGACCGCGCCGTGTTCTTCATGGCCCCGATGGTCACATTGGTTATGGCGCTGGTTGCCTGGGCGGTGATCCCGTTCAACGACGGTTGGGTTCTGTCGAACATCAACGTCGCGATCCTTTATGTCTTCGCGATCTCGTCGCTTGAAGTCTACGGCGTGATCATGGGCGGGTGGGCGTCAAACTCCAAATACCCGTTTCTGGGCTCGCTGCGCTCTGCCGCGCAGATGATCTCTTACGAGGTGTCGATCGGTCTGATCATCATCGGCGTCGTCATCAGCTCTGGCTCGTTGAACTTCGGGGACATCGTGCTGTCGCAAAGCGGCGACTACGGTCTGCTGAACTGGTACTGGCTACCGCACTTCCCGATGCTGATCTTGTTCTTTATCTCGGCGCTGGCCGAAACCAACCGCCCGCCGTTTGACCTTCCTGAAGCGGAATCGGAACTGGTTGCCGGGTATCAGGTCGAATATTCCTCCACGCCCTTCTTGCTGTTCATGATCGGCGAACTGGTCGCCGTGGTGCTGATGTGCGCGCTGATCTCGCTGATGTTCTTTGGCGGTTGGCTGTCGCCGATCCCCGGCCTGCCGGACGGCATCTTCTGGATGGTCGCCAAAATGGGGCTGGTGTTCTTCTTCTTCTCGTTGGTCAAGGCGATCACCCCGCGGTACCGCTATGACCAGCTGATGCGTCTGGGATGGAAAGTGTTCCTGCCGTTCAGCCTGTTCTGGGTTGTCTTCGTATCCTTCGCCGCGAAATTCGATTGGTTCTGGGGTATCTATGCCCGTTGGACAGTAGGGGGCTGATATGGCTAACACCGACTATACCCGTCACGCGAAATACTTCCTGCTGCAGGATTTCTATCAAGGCTTGAAGCTGGGCATTAAGTATATGTTCAAGCCCAAGGCGACGATCAACTACCCGCATGAAAAGGGCCCGCTGAGCCCTCGATTCCGTGGTGAACACGCCCTGCGCCGCTATCCCAACGGGGAAGAGCGTTGCATCGCGTGCAAACTGTGCGAAGCGGTGTGCCCGGCGCAGGCGATCACCATCGACGCGGAACCGCGCGATGATGGCAGCCGCCGGACCACGCGCTATGACATCGACATGACCAAATGCATCTACTGCGGTTTCTGTCAGGAAGCCTGCCCGGTTGACGCGATTGTCGAGGGGCCGAACTTTGAATTCTCGACCGAGACCCGCGAAGAGCTGTTCTATGACAAGGCCAAGCTGCTGGACAACGGCGAACGCTGGGAAGCTGAAATCGCGCGCAACCTCGAACTGGACGCGCCGTACCGATGACCGACAGCCAGAACCCTTTTGAAGAGATGATGCGTCAGATGCAGGATATGGCCAAGGCCTTTCCTGCAATGGATGCGTTTTCCCCCAAAGGGTTCGAGGCGATGATGGGCAAGATGCCCAAAGACATGATGGAAACGTTTTTTGGCAATACGATGAATCCCAACGGGTTGGATGCCAAAACACGTATGTTGCTGACGATTTCGGGGCTGACCATGCAGGGTGCCCAGAATGACGTGGCGCTGCGTCAGGCCGTGATCCACGCGGTAGAGGCAGGGGCCCACAAGCAGCAAGTGATAGAGACGATCGGGCAGATGGCGGTTTTCGCCGGCATCCCCGCCATGACCCGCGCAATGGAAATCGCGCAGGGTGTTTTGGATGACAAGGAAGGTGACGCATGAGCGTTTTCGCATTTTACCTCTTCGCGATCAGCGTGATCGCTGGCGGGCTGTTCACTGTGATCAGCCGCAACCCCGTGCATTCGGTGCTGTGGTTGATCCTGTCCTTCCTCAGCGCGGCGGGGCTTTTCGTGCTGCTCAACGCCGAATTCGTCGCGATGCTGCTGATCATTGTCTATGTCGGCGCGGTCGCGGTTCTGTTCCTGTTCGTTGTCATGATGCTTGATGTCGATTTCGCCGAGCTCAAGGCGGAAATGGCGCGCTATATGCCGCTGGCCCTGCTGATCGGTCTGGTGATCCTGATGCAATTCGTGATGGCGTTCGGCGCGTGGGATACGAACTCTGCCGCCGAAGGTCTGCGCACGCAGGTGATCACCGACGAGGTGCACAACACCGCTGCATTGGGCCTGATCCTTTATGATCAATACTTCCTGCTGTTCCAGCTGTCGGGGCTGATCCTGCTGGTCGCGATGATCGGGGCGATTGTGCTGACGCTGCGCCACCGTGCGGATGTGAAACGCCAGAACGTGGTCGACCAGATGATGCGCGATCCGAAGCTGGCAATGAAACTGAATGATGTGAAACCCGGGCAGGGCCTTTAAGCGGCCTGCCCAATCAAGGATGTGATCCATGTCACGTAATACAATTGTGGTGCTTGTCGTGGTTTTGATCGTGGTCGTGGGCGGCTACAGCATTTTCTAGATGCGACGGGATCGGGATGGAAACATCTCGCGACAAGAACTAAAGAACGCCTGAAACGGGCAAAAGAACCGAGGGACGACATGATCGGAATTGAACATTACCTGACAGTAGCGGCGACGCTGTTTGTCATTGGCATTTTCGGGCTATTCCTGAACCGCAAGAACATCATCATCATGTTGATGTCGATCGAGCTTATGCTCTTGGCGGTGAACATCAACTTTGTCGCCTTCTCCTATTATCTGGGTGATTTGGTGGGGCAGGTGTTCACGCTGTTCGTCCTGACCGTCGCTGCGGCTGAGGCCGCAATCGGGCTGGCCATTCTGGTCTGCTTCTTCCGCAATCGGGGTACGATCGCGGTTGAAGATGTCAACGTGATGAAGGGCTAAGATCATGGAAACGATCATTCTTTTCGCACCACTTGTCGGTGCATTGATCTGTGGTTTCGGCTGGAAGCTGATCGGGGAGAAGCCCGGCCAATATGTGGCAACGGGTCTACTGTTCCTCGCGGCGCTGCTAAGCTGGATCGTCTTCCTTTCGTTTGACGGTGAAACACAGCACATCCAGATCCTGCGCTGGATCGAAAGCGGCAGCCTGTCGACCGATTGGGCGATCCGCCTCGACCGTCTGACCGCGATCATGCTGATCGTGATCACCACGGTCTCCAGCCTCGTCCACCTCTATTCCTTCGGCTACATGGCCCATGACGAGAATTTCTCGGACGCCGAACCCTATCGCGCCCGTTTCTTCGCCTATCTGTCGTTCTTCACCTTCGCGATGCTGATGCTCGTGACATCTGACAACCTTGTTCAGATGTTTTTTGGCTGGGAAGGCGTGGGCGTCGCGTCCTATCTGCTGATCGGCTTCTACTACAAGAAGCCCTCTGCGAATGCGGCGGCGATCAAGGCGTTTGTGGTCAACCGTGTCGGTGACTTCGGCTTTGCGCTTGGTATCTTTGGCCTGTTCTATCTGACCGACTCGATCAAGTTCGACGATGTCTTCGCCGCAACACCCGAGTTGGCGGAAACCACCGTTGGTTTCCTTTGGGCCGACTGGAACGCCGCGAACCTGATCGCGATCCTGCTGTTCATCGGTGCGATGGGTAAATCGGCGCAGCTCTTTTTGCACACATGGTTGCCCGACGCGATGGAAGG
>NZ_DGMH01000026.1:0-7822 GCF_002388305.1 Sulfitobacter sp. UBA4523 | reverse complement strand
GACGCGATGGAAGGCCCGACGCCTGTGTCGGCGCTGATCCACGCCGCGACGATGGTGACGGCCGGTGTTTTCCTTGTCTGCCGTATGTCTCCGTTGATGGAGGTCGCCCCCGAGGCGATGACTTTCGTCACCTTCCTAGGAGCCACCACCGCCTTTGTCGCCGCGACCATCGGTCTGGTGCAGAACGACATCAAACGCGTCATCGCCTATTCGACCATGTCGCAGCTTGGGTATATGTTCGTGGCCGCTGGCGTTGGCATGTATTCTGCCGCGATGTTCCACCTGTTCACCCACGCGTTCTTCAAGGCGATGTTGTTCTTGGGGGCGGGGTCGGTGATCCACGCGATGCACCACGAGCAGGATATGCGTAACTATGGCGCGCTGCGTAAGAAAATCCCCTATACGTTCTGGGCGATGATGATCGGTACGCTGGCCATTACCGGTGTCGGTATTCCGTTGACGCATTTCGGCTTCGCGGGCTTCCTGTCCAAGGATGCGATCATCGAAAGCGCCTGGGGCGGCGGGTCCATGTATGGCTTCTGGATGCTGGTGATCGCGGCCGCGATGACAAGCTTCTACAGCTGGCGCCTGATGTTCCTGACCTTCTTTGGCAAGGCGCGCGGCGACAAGCATACCCATGACCACGCACATGAAAGCCCGATGGTGATGCTGGTGCCGCTTGGCGTGCTGAGCCTTGGCGCGATCTTTGCGGGTATGATTTGGTACAACAGCTTCTTTGGCCACGCCGAGGATGTGGGCGAGTTCTATGGCATCCCCATGGCCGAGATGGCCGCCGGTGGTGAAACCCATGTTGAAGGAGCGGAAGACAGCCACGCCGACGCAGGCGATCACGCCGAGGACGGCCACGGTGCCGACGCCGGTCACCACGGTCCCGCCTTCGCCGGTGCACCGGGCGAGGGGGCCTTGTATATCGCACCCGACAACCATGTTCTGGACGACGCCCACGCCGCACCGGCATGGGTCAAGGTCAGCCCGTTCATCGCGATGGTCTTTGGCCTTGTGATGGCCCTGTGGTTCTACATCTGGAACCCGACCCTGCCGTCGCGTCTGGCGGCGAACCAACGGCCGCTTTATCTGTTCTTGCTGAACAAGTGGTATTTCGACGAGCTGTATAACGTGATCTTCGTCAAACCCGCGATGGCCATCGGTCGCTTCTTCTGGAAGCGCGGGGACGGCAATGTGATCGACGGCACGCTGAACGGTGTCGCTATGGGGATCATCCCGTTCCTCACCCGACTGGCAGGGCGCGCGCAGTCCGGCTATATCTTTACCTACGCCTTTGCCATGGTGATCGGCATCGCGGTCCTTGTGACCTGGATGACGATGAGCGGGGGGGCACACTAATGGATCATCACTTGCTTTCCATCATTACCTTCATGCCCAGCTTTGCGGCGCTTATTCTGGCTGTGTTCCTGCGGGGCGATGACGCCGCAGCGGGGCGCAATGCAAAGTGGCTCGCACTGATCACGACGACGGTCACCTTCCTGATCTCGCTGTTCATCCTGTTCGACTTCGACCCGTCCAACACCGGGTTCCAGTTCGTCGACGAGGCGCAGTGGCTGATGGGGCTGCAATACCGTCTGGGCGTTGACGGGATTTCGATCCTGTTCGTGATGCTGACCACCTTTATGATGCCACTGGTCATTGCCGCCAGCTGGAACGTAGAGACGCGGGTCAAGGAATATATGATCGCCTTCCTGCTGCTGGAAACGCTGATGCTCGGCGTGTTCATGGCGCTGGATCTGGTGCTCTTCTACCTCTTCTTCGAAGCAGGTCTGATCCCGATGTTCCTGATCATCGGCATCTGGGGCGGGGCGAACCGCATTTACGCTTCGTTCAAGTTCTTCCTCTACACCTTCCTCGGGTCCGTCCTGATGCTGGTGGCGATGGTGATGATGTACGCGGATGCCGGCACGACCTGTATTGGCGGATGCGAGGTCAGCTTGCTGACCCATACCTTTGCCTCCGACAGCTTCTCGATTGCGGGGATCACCGTGGTCGGCGGTTTGCAAACCATGATGTTCCTGGCGTTCTTTGCCAGCTTCGCGGTGAAAATGCCGATGTGGCCGGTGCACACATGGTTGCCTGACGCACACGTTCAGGCCCCGACAGCCGGTTCCGTGGTGCTGGCGGCGATCCTGCTGAAAATGGGCGGCTACGGCTTCTTGCGCTTCTCGGTGCCGATGTTCCCCGTGGGGGCAGATGTGATGGCCCCGCTGGTGCTGTGGATGTCGGCGATCGCGATTGTCTATACCTCGCTGGTGGCGCTGGTGCAGGAAGACATGAAAAAGCTCATCGCCTATTCCTCGGTTGCGCATATGGGTTTCGTGACCATGGGTATCTTTACCTTCAACCAGCAGGGGCTGGATGGCGCGATCTTCCAGATGATCAGCCACGGCTTCATCTCGGCTGCGTTGTTCCTCTGTGTGGGCGTGATCTATGACCGGATGCACACCCGCGAGATTGACGCCTATGGCGGTCTGGTGAACCGGATGCCTGCCTATGCGCTGGTGTTCATGTTCTTCACCATGGCCAACGTCGGTCTGCCGGGGACATCGGGCTTTGTCGGGGAATTCCTGACGCTGATGGGTACGTTCCAGGTGAACACCTGGGTCGCGGCGGTAGCCACCTCCGGGGTGATCTTCTCGGCGGCCTATGCGCTGTGGCTCTATCGCCGCGTGGTGATGGGCGATCTGATCAAGGAAAGCCTGCGCACCATCACGGACATGTCGCGCCGCGAACGCTGGATCTTTGCCCCGCTGGTGGCAATGACGTTGCTGTTGGGTGTCTACCCGGCGCTGGTGCTCGACATGATCGGGCCTTCGGTTGCCGCCCTTGTTGATAGCTATGATACGGCCCTGGAGGCGGCAGGTGCCGCTGTCCAGACGGCCTCAGAATAAAGGACCGCGCGATGATTTCCGCTGATCTGAATGTCATCCTGCCCGAAATCCTGCTGGCGCTTTTCGCGATCCTGGCACTGCTTGGGGCGGTTTACACCAACAAGGACGCCGCCGCGGGGGTGATCGTCTGGGCCACGGCAATCGTGATGACGCTGCTGGCGATCTGGATCGGTATGACCAGCGGTGGCACCACGCGCATCGCCTTTAACGGTCTGTTCGTCGAAGACAGCTTTGCCCGTTTTGCCAAGGTCACCATGCTGCTCAGCGCTGCGGCGGTGCTGGCGATGTCCGAAGCCTATATGAAAAAGCGCGGGCTACTGCGGTTTGAATATCCGGTGCTGATCGCGCTGAGCGTCGTCGGCATGATGATGATGGTCAGCGCGGGCGACCTGATGACCCTTTACATGGGCCTCGAGCTGCAATCGCTGGCGCTTTATGTCGTCGCCTCTCTGCGTCGTGACAGCGTGAAATCGACCGAAGCGGGTCTGAAGTATTTCGTTCTGGGCGCTTTGTCCTCGGGGCTGCTGCTCTACGGTGTGTCGCTGGTCTATGGCTACGCCGGCACCACGCAATTCGCGGGCGTGATGAGCCTTGCAAGCGCCGGGCAGACATCGATTGGCCTGTTGTTCGGGATCGTCTTTGTCGTCTCCGGTCTGGCGTTCAAGGTATCGGCCGTGCCGTTCCACATGTGGACGCCTGATGTCTACGAGGGCGCACCGACGCCGGTTACAGCTTTCTTCGCCACAGCCCCCAAGGTTGCCGCGATGGCGCTGTTTGCCCGTGTGCTGCATGACGCCTTCGGCAATGCTGTCGCCGACTGGAGCCAGATCGTCGCGCTGCTGTCGGTCCTGTCCATGTTCCTTGGTGCCGTTGCCGCGATTGGTCAGACCAACATCAAACGCCTGATGGCCTATTCCTCGATTGCTCACATGGGCTATGCGCTGATCGGCCTTGCTGCGGGGACTGAACTGGGTGTCAAATCCATGCTGGTCTATCTGGCGATCTACGTGACCATGAACATCGGCACCTTTGCCTTCATCCTCGGGATGGAGAAAGACGGCCAGCCGGTCACCGATATCTCGGCGTTGAACATGTATTCCAAACGCGCGCCGGGTAAGGCGCTGGCGATGCTGGTGCTGCTGTTCTCGCTTGCTGGTGTGCCGCCAATGCTGGGCTTCTTCGCCAAGCTGGGTGTCTGGCAGGCGGGTGTGGATGCGGGGCTGGTCTGGCTGGTTGTTGCCAGCGCCGTGGCCTCGGCCATCGGTGCCTATTATTACCTGCGTATCGTTTTCCTGATGTATTTCGGTGCCGAAGGCGATGACCGCCTGGACGAAGGCAAAAGCAGCCTGCTGTCGGGGTTCGTTGTTGCCTCTGCCGTGATCATGGTCGTGGGTATCCTGAACATGTTTGGCGTCGAAACTGCTGCGATCTCTGCAGCGGCGACGCTGATCAACTGATCTGCCGGTGACATCGGTGAACAATGGCGCTTCCACCGCGGGAGCAACGGGGGCCAAGGCGCAGAACGCGTCTTGGCCCGATGGCTATGGGCGGCAGGTTTTCGATAGCGTCGATTCCACCCTGAGCGAGGCGGCACGCCAAGCGAGCGCGCTGACGGGGTCCACATGGATCCTCGCGCAGGAGCAGACCGCCGCACGCGGTCGGCGCGGTCGGTCCTGGGCCACGCCACGGGGCAATTTTGCCGCGACGCTGATGATGCGCCGGTCCGAAAGCCCCTCGACTGCTGCACTGCGCAGCTTTGTCGCCTCGCTTGCCCTGCGCCGTGCCTTTGTCGCTACCACGCGGGACGAGGGGGCCTTTACCCTCAAGTGGCCCAACGACGTGCTGCTGAATGGCGGTAAGGTCGCGGGCATCCTGCTGGAAAGCATCGGTGATTTTCTGGCCATCGGAATCGGGGTGAACCTTGCCCATGCGCCCGGTGCCGATCAGGTCGAGGCAGGGGCCCTGCGCCCCGTTTCCGTCGTGGCAGAGACTGGCCAGGTCGTCCCGCCCGAGGTCTTTTTGGATGCGCTGGCGGCGGAATATGCGCAGCTGGAGACGCAGTTCCAGACCTATGGTTTTGCCCCCATCCGTACCGCGTGGTTGTCCCATGCCGCGCGTTTGGGCGAAGAGATCGTCGCGCGCACCATGAAGGATGAAACCCGTGGTGTGTTCGAAGACGTGGACGCGCAAGGCAACCTGATCCTGCGCACCCCCAAAGGCCGTGTGCCCATCACTGCGGCGGATGTATTTTTCTAAGCGCGAGCGGAGGGATGTGCCATGCTGTTGGCGATTGACTGCGGAAACACCAATACAGTCTTTTCGATCTGGGACGGGGCGCGGTTCCTCGGGACGTGGCGGACCTCTACCGAATGGCAGCGTACCTCTGACCAATATTACGTCTGGCTCAGCACCTTGATGAAGTTTCAGGGCGTCGAGGCAGACATCACCGATGTCATCATCAGCTCGACCGTGCCGCGGGTGGTGTTCAACCTGCGCGTTCTGGCGGACCGCTATTTTGACACGCGGCCCATTGTGGTGGGCAAACCCGATTGCCTGCTGCCCGTGGATGTCCGCGTTGACGAAGGCACCGCCGTGGGGCCTGACCGTCTGGTCAACACGGTGGCGGGGCATGATCTTTATGGCGGTGATCTGATCATTGTCGATTTCGGCACGGCGACGACCTTTGACGTGGTCGATACGGACGGGGCCTATATCGGCGGGGTGATTGCCCCCGGTGTGAACCTGAGCCTTGAGGCATTGCATAACGCCGCGGCGGCCTTACCTCATGTAGACATCTCGAAACCACAGGCGGTGATTGGTACAAATACCGTCTCTTGCATACAATCGGGCATTTTTTGGGGTTATGTTGGCCTCGTCCGTGAGATATGTGCCCGAATAAAGGCTGAGCGCGGCCGCGAAATGCGCGTGATTGCCACAGGCGGGCTGGCCCCGCTCTTTCAACAGACAGTCGATCTGTTTGATGCATACCAAGATGATTTGACGATGCACGGCCTGACCGTGATTTATAACTATAACAAGGATACCGCTTAGTCATATGAGCAGCGAAAGATTGATCTATCTGCCCCTCGGTGGGGCAGGTGAAATTGGCATGAATGCCTATGTTTATGGATACGGGAAACCCGGTAAGGAGCGGCTGATTGTTGTCGACCTTGGCGTGGCCTTCCCCGACATGGACACAAGCCCCGGCGTGGATCTGATCATCCCCGATATCGCCTGGCTTGAAGAACGCCGCGACCAGATCGAGGCGATTTTCATCACCCACGCCCACGAAGACCATATCGGTGCCGTGGCCCATACCTATGACCGCCTGCGCGCGCCGATCTACACGCGGAAATTCACCGCCAATATCGCCAAGCGCAAGATGGACGAATACGGCCACCCCGACGATGCGGTGACCACCGTGGCCCCTTGGCCGCAGCAAACGACCGTAGGGCCGTTCAAAGTGGGCTTCCTGCCCATGTCCCACTCCATCCCTGAATCCTCGTCGCTGGTGATCGACGTGGCCGGTGATCGGCTGATCCACTCGGGCGACTTCAAGATCGACATGACACCCGGTGTTGGTGAACCCTACGACCCCGAGCTTTGGGCCGATGTGTCCAAAGACGGCGTCAAGGCGCTGATCTGTGACAGTACCAACGTCTTCTCGCAGCATGCCGGTCGGTCCGAAGCGACCGTCGGGCCAGAGATTGAAAAGCTGCTCGGCACCGCGCAGGGTATGGTCGTCGCGACGACCTTTGCCTCTAACGTCGCGCGTGTGAAGACGCTGGCGGATGCGGGCGAACGGGCAGGGCGGTCGGTTGTGCTGCTGGGACGCGCGATGAAACGCATGGTCGAAGCCTCGCTTGAAACCGGCGTGATGAAGGACTTCCCCCCGGTCGTGAGCCCGGAAGAAGCCCGCGGCATCCCGCGCGAGAACCTGATGCTGCTGGTAACAGGTTCGCAAGGGGAGCGTCGTGCGGCGTCGGCACAACTGGCACGCGGCAAATACATGGGGCTGGAAATGAAGGAAGGGGACATGTTCCTGTTCTCCTCCAAAACCATTCCGGGCAACGAGCGTGGGGTGATCAAGGTGATCAACGCATTCTCCGAGATGGGCGTTGATATCGTCGACGACAGCTCGGGTCTGTATCACGTATCGGGCCACGCCAACCGTCCCGATCTGGAAACGCTGCATGACGTGGTCAAGCCGCAGATCCTGATCCCGATGCATGGTGAGCACCGCCACCTGCGTGAGCACACCAAAATCGCAAACGCCAAGGGGATGAAGGGTGTTCTGGCCGTTAACGGCATGATGATCGACCTGTCGGGCAACGAGCCCAAGGTCGTTGAATATGTCGACAGCGGACGGACCTACCTTGACGGCTCTACCCAGATTGGCGCGATGGATGGCGTTGTGCGCGACCGTATCCGCATGGCGCTGAACGGCCACGTCACCGTGACCGTCATCCTGGACGAGAATGACGAAGCCTTGGGTGATCCTTGGGTCGATGCCATGGGTCTGCCTGAGCAAGGGCGATCCAAGACGTCGCTGGTTGACGTGCTGGAAGCCGATCTGGCCCAGTTCCTTGGCCGTGCTAATGCCAAGACCCTGCGCGACGACGACAAGCTGCACGATGGGTTGAAGCGCACTGTGCGTCAGTCCGCCAACGATGAGATCGGCAAAAAGCCCGAGGTTACCATCGTGGTCAGCCGCCTGAGCTAAAACGCTCTCACGCTAAATAGAAACGCCGCGCAGCCCCCTGCGCGGCGTTTTGCGTTTGTAGGGCAGGGTGTGGCGCGTCGGAGCGGCTGCAAGGCAAAACGGTAACCATAAAGAAAAAGGCGCAGAGGATGCTCTGCGCCTTTAATCGTTTCTGTCGTAAACCTCCGGCGGTGGCCGT
>NZ_DGMH01000018.1:0-14118 GCF_002388305.1 Sulfitobacter sp. UBA4523 | reverse complement strand
ATGCCGGTGACCTCTTCGGTGACCGTGTGTTCGACCTGAACCCTTGGATTTACCTCGATAAAATAAAACTTGCCGTCGTCCATATCCATCAGGAATTCGACCGTACCGGCACATTCATAGTTAACATGTGCACAGATTTTGCGGCCCAATTCACAAATCTCAGCGCGTTGTTCTTCGGTAAGATAGGGGGCAGGCGCGCGTTCGACGACCTTTTGGTTGCGACGCTGAACGGAACAATCTCTTTCAAATAGATGGTAGATTTCGCCGTGGCTGTCGCCCAAAATTTGCACCTCGACATGGCGCGCCTTCAGGATCATCTTTTCCAGATAGCCTTCGCCATTGCCGAAGGCCGCTTCTGCCTCGCGCCGGCCTTCCATCACTTTTTCTTTAAGTTCTTCTTCATTCGCGATGGGGCGCATGCCACGACCCCCGCCGCCCCAGGAGGCCTTGAGCATCAGCGGGTAGCCAACCTCTGCCGCCTGCTTACGGACGACCTCCATATCATCGCCTAGAACGTCTGTCGCGGGGACGACCGGCACGCCGGCCTCCATCGCCACGCGTCGCGCGCTGGCCTTGTCGCCCAAGGCGCGCATTGTTTCCGCACGCGGCCCGATAAAAGTAATACCGTTCTGCGCGCAAGCATCTACAAAATCGGGGTTTTCTGACAACAGCCCATAGCCCGGGTGGATCGCATCCGCGCCCGAGGCTTTGGCCACGCGGATGATTTCATCGATGCTCAAATAGGCAGCGACAGGCCCCAAACCGGCCCCGATCCGATAGGCTTCATCGGCTTTAAAACGGTGTAGGCCCAGCTTGTCTTCCTCGGCGAAAACGGCGACCGTCTTTTTTCCCATCTCGTTGGCCGCGCGCATAATTCGAATGGCGATCTCGCCGCGGTTTGCGATTAGAATTTTCTTAAAGTCGGTCATAGCTAGGCCTTCCTGCTGGCGAGAAATCTTAATTTTCAAGCGTCTAGAGCGCGCGCTAACGCTGCGCTGCGGCATTGTTGCGTCTGTTTGACGCGGTGTGCAAGTAGAAGTTTTTTTGCGCTCCGCGGGGGATTTTTAACCATTTGGAAAGAGATGGGGTGCTACGCCGAGACGAGGGCGCGTTCGTACCTATGCAATGACATCAGTAATAAGGAGGAACAGATAACAATAATTCCTGCGGCTTTGACGCTAGACGGCTAGCAAACCGCCGCTGCATTATAGAAAATGCGGCGGGAACATTTTGCGAACGTGTCTTTTATTTGGTGCGTGTGCGGGATAGATTGGCCGTATGAATGATTTTGACGAAATGGCCGCCTTTGAGGGCGCTTCCCTATCATCGCGCGCTATGGCTGCGCGTCCGCAACCCTATCTTGATGGGCTGAATCCGGCCCAGCGTGCCGCGGTGGAGCAGATGGATGGCCCTGTCTTGATGCTCGCGGGGGCAGGCACGGGCAAGACCAAGGCTTTGACGGCGCGGATCGTGCATCTGATGAATACCGGGCGCGCCCGCCCGAACGAGATTCTCGCGGTAACCTTCACCAATAAGGCCGCGCGCGAGATGAAAAACCGTGTGGGGCATATGCTGGGGCAGAGCATTGAAGGGATGCCTTGGCTGGGTACGTTTCATGCGATTTGCGTCAAGCTGTTGCGCCGCCATGCTGAATTGGTCGGGCTAAAGTCGAACTTCACCATTCTGGACACGGATGACCAGCTGCGCCTGCTCAAGCAGTTGATCAAAGCGGAAGGGATTGATGACAAACGTTGGCCCGCACGTTTGCTGTCAGGCGTTATTGATGGCTGGAAAAACCGCGCATTGACGCCCGACAAAATTCCTACGGCCGATGCGGGGGCCTATAACCACCGCGGGGCGGAGCTTTATGCGCAGTATCAGGCGCGGCTTAAAGATCTGAACGCCTGCGACTTTGGTGATTTGCTGCTGCATATGGTCACCATCTTCCAGCAGCACGAAGACGTGCTGGGGCAATATCAGCGGTGGTTCAAATATATACTGGTGGATGAGTATCAGGATACCAACGTGGCACAGTATTTGTGGCTCCGTCTGCTGGCCTCTGGCCACAAGAATATCTGCTGTGTCGGGGATGACGACCAGTCGATCTACGGCTGGCGAGGGGCCGAGGTTGGCAACATCCTGCGGTTCGAAAAAGATTTTCCCGGCGCTCATGTGGTGCGGTTGGAACAGAATTACCGGTCAACACCGCACATCCTGGCGGCCGCTTCGGGCGTAATCGCAGGAAACGAGGGGCGTTTGGGCAAGACTTTGTGGACGGAATCCCGTGAGGGTGAAAAGCTGCGTCTCATCGGCCATTGGGATGGCGAGGAAGAGGCGCGTTGGATCGGTGACGAAATCGAAGCGTTGCAGCGCGGCACACGCGAGCTTGATCCATACACATTGGACGATATGGCGATTCTTGTACGGGCATCACACCAGATGCGCGCGTTCGAGGATCGGTTCCTGACCATTGGCCTACCGTACCGCGTGATCGGTGGCCCGCGTTTCTATGAACGGTTAGAAATTCGCGACGCCATGGCCTATTTCAGGGTGGTTACCTCCCCTGATGACGATCTTGCTTTTGAGAGAATCGTGAACACGCCCAAGCGTGGTTTAGGCGATAAAGCGCAACAAAATATACAGAAAACCGCGCGGGAAAACGGCGTGAATCTCGTGGAAGGGGCGCGGATTCTGTTGGCGAATGGCGGGATTGGCGGTCGTGGGGCGGCGCAGTTGCGTCTGCTTATCGACGGGATTCAGCGGTGGTCCGAACTGGCCCGGGGCCCGCGCCTACAGACTGTGGTTGATGACGATAGCGTCATCGACGAAGGTGCGCAGCTGTTTCACGAAGAATATGGCCCGCCCGAGGTCAGCCATGTGGAATTGGCGCAGATTATTTTGGATGAAAGCGGATATACTGGTTTTTGGCAGAACGACAAAACGCCGGAAGCTCCGGGGCGGCTCGAGAACCTGAAGGAGCTGGTTAAAGCGTTGGAGCAGTTCGAGAATCTCCAAGGTTTTTTGGAACACGTCAGCTTGATCATGGATAATGAAAGCGACGATGGTGGCGCCAAAGTGTCGATCATGACGTTGCACGCGGCCAAGGGGCTTGAGTTTCCGGCGGTGTTTCTTCCCGGCTGGGAGGATGGGCTGTTTCCGTCGCAGCGATCGATGGACGAATCTGGCCTGAAGGGGCTGGAGGAAGAGCGGCGGCTTGCCTATGTCGGAATCACCCGGGCAGAGCAGCTTTGCACGATCTCTTTTGCGGCCAACCGCCGCGTGTTTGGTCAGTGGCAAAGCGCCATGCCGTCACGGTTTATCGACGAACTTCCCGAAGCCCATGTGGATGTGCTGACCCCGCCGGGGCTGTATGGTGGCGGGTATGGGGCAGCGATGCCCAAATCGAATCTGCATGAAAAAGCCGCTGAAGCGAATGTATATAATTCTCCGGGGTGGCGCAGATTGCAGACGCGCAGCCAAGCACGCAGCGTGAGCCAGCCTTCGGAAGCCCGAAATGTGACGATCGACATGTCCGCCGTCAGCAGTTTTGCGATGGGAGAACGGGTGTTCCACCAGAAATTTGGCTATGGCGAAGTTGTTGGAATCGAAGGGGATAAGCTTGAGATCAGCTTTGACAAGGCCGGGGTCAAGAAGGTCGTGTCGCGCTATCTGAGCGCATCGGATGACGTTCCGTTCTAAACGGGCGTCATGAATTTTACGAAATATCAAGAATTAGATGCAAGAACGGCGGTGCTTTGGGAGGAAAGCACCGCCGTCTTTATCTACGTCCCCAATCCAATCGGGAGGAAAGGGGGAAGGGGACGTTTATGAAAGCCGCCGGTCTCAGGGAGGAGGAGGAGACCCGAAGCTTTCTACAGGCACACAACAGGGAGGGTGCGTGTGCCCGATCCAGTATGATTTATGCAACGTTGCGTGCTGTTTCCAGCGCGATGCCGCGGATTTGCGAGCGGCCCATGCCCAGGTCGTTCAGCTCGCGGTTGGACAAGGAGCTCAGCTCGTTAAAAGTCGAGCGGTATACGCGACGTTGCTTGCGGCGAGTCTCGAGTGTGGACATCAGCGCGGCAAAGCGGTCTGCCAGAGTCGGTGCGGTTGTAGCGTTCAAGTAGGCCATCGGATACCTCGTCTTGTTTCGTCTGTGTTCGTTATCATTCGTCTTGTGTTGGTTATGTAGTAAAATGCTGCATCTGCACAATAGTCAGATCGTCAATGCTGCTATGCAGAAAATGCATGGGCAAAAGGTGACGTAACGTCTTGATCGGGAACAAAATAACCCTAGCGCAAACGCTTTAGCAGTCAGGAGGAGTTGTATGGAAAAAAATGGCGACGATACCAGGGAGGAGGAGGGTATCGCCGCCGAAAACAAACACATCCGGGAGGAGGATGGATGAGTTTGGTCTTATTCTTGGCTCGCAGTGTCTGCGTTCCTGAAACCTTTTTGACCTATTTGCTGCGTTTGCACAATTCTCAAATTGTGCATTGCTGCCATGCAGCGAAAACATAGGGGTTTTGCGTAATTTTTGGGCGCTAAATGTTCGTTTTGCCTTGGTGCTGTGCGGCATGCGAACGTAGGGTTGCGATTTGGCCAGAAACTGCCATGTCAAAAGCAGTCTCGAAAGGAATATGTCATGCCGCTCTCTAAATCCGACGTCGAATCTGCTCTGGCCCGGGTGATGCTGCCGGATGGGAAGTCTATCCTTGATCACGATCTGATCCGCGCTTTGACGGTCGAGGGCGATGTGGTGCGCTTTGTTATAGAAGCCCCCAATGCGCAGGTCGCCGCGCAGATGGCCCCGCTGCGCGACGCGGCAGAGGCCGTGGTGCGCGAGGTTGATGGCGTTGCCAGCGTAGCAGTCGCCCTGACGGCCCATGGCCCCGCGCCAAAGCAATCGGCCCCAAGCCTAAAGATTGGCGGGCACCCGAAGGCGCAGGATGGCCCGATGAAACCGGCTGGCGTGCAGCGCATTCTCGCCATTGGGTCGGGCAAGGGGGGCGTGGGCAAATCGACCGTGAGCTCGAACCTCGCCGTGGCGCTGGCGCGAGCAGGTCGCAAGGTCGGTTTGCTGGATGCCGATATATATGGTCCCAGTCAGCCGCGTATGATGGGGGTGAACAAGCGGCCCGCCTCGCCGGATGGGAAGACGATCATCCCGCTGCACGCCCATGGTGTGACCCTGATGTCCATCGGTTTTATGATTGAGGAGGGGAAGGCTGTGGTCTGGCGTGGCCCGATGTTGATGGGCGCGCTGCAGCAGATGCTGGGGCAGGTAGAGTGGGGCGAGCTGGACGTGTTGCTTGTCGATCTGCCGCCGGGCACGGGCGATGTGCAGCTGACACTATGTACCAAATCCGAATTGTCCGGCGCGATCGTGGTGTCAACGCCGCAGGACGTGGCGCTGATCGATGCGCGCAAGGCGATTGATATGTTCAATACGTTGAAGACGCCCGTGTTGGGATTGATCGAGAATATGTCGCTGTTTGTCTGTCCTGATTGTGGGTCCGAACATGAAATCTTTGGCCATGGCGGGGTTGCAGCCGAAGCCGCGAAGATGGAGGTGCCTTTGCTCGGCAGTTTACCCATCGATCTTGATACCCGGCTTTCGGGCGATGGTGGCACGCCGGTGGCCGCGGGGGATGGGCCGATGGCCCAGGCCTACGCCCGCATCGCCGAAGGTTTGATCAAGGGTGGGATGGCCTAAGGGGCAACCTCCTTCACGCTCCTATCTATACTCAACGCCGCGCAGCCCCCTGCGCGGCGTTTCGCGTTCATCGGCGTCGTGTGGACGTGCGTATGGGATCCCATGGGAAAACCTCATGGGAAAACATGGGAGATCGCCGGCCGGACCCTGCCGGATTGGCAAGGTGATTCGGCGGAAAATGGCTGTCTGAGGCGCGGAATCCTCAGTTTGCGCGATAAAACAGTTGCAATTGGTGTTGCGATCGGGGAACAAGCCGCGAACACAGGCTGTGGATAACTCTGTGGTCTAAAATTGTTGGGAAATTGTGGGAAATTTCAGCACGCGTTTTTTATCTCAATATGTTGTGGTCTAATTTAATATTTAACCGACATAAGCTAAAAATCGCTGATATTTCTTCCCCACATATTGATTCACAACCCTGTGCAAAACCAAATTTGGTGTGTATTTCCCAAAAAACTTATAGACGCCCATCAATTCCCATGGCATCCCTAGTGCATCGGATGAGAACGAGACACGGGGCACCAAACGACCCCAACGACCAAATAAAACTCTAGCAGGTTCATACAGGCACCTCGCTTTCATCAGACCAAGAGATCCGGCGCGCGAGCGAGCAGACATCCCCCCAGGTGGCGCGCGCAGTCGGACTTCCCCGCCAAGGCGGGACGGGCGGCGGGTTGATCAGTGGCAGCAGATCAGCCCGCCGTTTCTACATCTACCGCTGGGGGCATGATTTTAGGGCGCACAAGCGTCGCAGGCAGGGACAAACACGTGAGCCGCAGGTTCAGAGGCGAAAGCCAACACAAGGTCGATACGAAGGGGCGGGTGTCTATCCCAGCCTCTTTTCGTCGTGTGTTGGAAGCCGGTGACCCGAATTGGCAAAACGGTGGCACGCCCGAGCTGGTGATCGTCTATGGCGACAGCCGCCGCAGCTATCTTGAATGCTATACCATGCAGGCCATCGAAGAGGTGGACGACAAGATCGACGCGCTGCCGCGCGGGTCGATGGAACGCAAGATGCTGCAGCGCCTGTTCCACGGTCAGTCCTTTCCCACATCGGTCGATGAAACGGGCCGCCTGGTTCTGCCAGCGAAGCTGCGCAACAAGATCGACCTGGAAAACGAAGCATTCTTTATCGCCGCCGGTGATACCTTCCAGATCTGGAAGCCCGAAACCTACGAGACCGAGGAAAAGGCCCGCGAAGAGGAGTGGCTGGACGATCTGCCAGAAGACTTTGATCCGATGGCCTTCCTGGACGGCAAGCCGGAGGCTTGATCGATATGAGCGGACCCAGCGATACCCCCTCCGCCCCGCACACACCGGTTCTGCTGCGCCCCTTGCTGGCGGCGGTGGCCCCTGTGTCGGGGCGTTGGCTGGATGGCACCTTTGGCGCGGGCGGCTATACCCGTGGCCTGCTGGACGCGGGTGCTGCGCAGGTGGTGGCGGTGGACCGTGACCCGCTTGCGTTTGAAATGGCGCAGGCCTGGGCCGGTGACTATGGCGACCGGATCGTCATGCAGCGCGGCGTCTTTTCCAAGATGGACGATTATGCGCAGGATCTGGACGGGATCGTGCTCGATCTGGGCGTGTCCTCCATGCAGCTTGATCTGGCAGAGCGCGGGTTCTCTTTCATGCGTGACGGGCCGCTTGATATGCGGATGAGCCAGGACGGCCCCTCGGCGGCGGATATTGTCAACGAGGCCGAGGAAGAGGTCATCGCCAATATCCTGTTCCAATACGGTGAAGAACGTGCCAGCCGCCGCATCGCCAAAGCGATCGTACGTGCCCGCGAAGAGGCCCCGATCACCACAACGCTGGCGCTTGCAGGCTTGGTCGAAGGCTGTTTGCCGCGTTCGAAACCCGGCCAGTCGCATCCCGCGACCCGCAGCTTTCAGGCGCTGCGCATTGCGGTGAACAATGAATATGGCGAGCTGTTCAACGGGTTGATGGCGGCGGAACGCGCGTTGAAACCGGGTGGCCAGCTGGCCGTTGTGACCTTCCACTCGGTCGAAGACCGTATGGTCAAACGCTTCCTGACGGCGCGTGCGGGGGCAGGGGGCAACGCCAATCGCTTTGCGCCCGAAATTGAAGCACCCGAGCCGCAGTTCAAGATCCTCAAGCGCAAGGCCATCGGGCCGGATGCGCAAGAGCTGGAAGAGAACCCGCGCAGCCGCTCGGCCAAGCTGCGCGTCGCAATTCGCACTGATGCGCCTGCGGGCAGCATCGATGCCAAGGCACTCGGCATGCCTATGGTCAGGGGATTAACCGTATGAGAACCGTGCTTTACATCCTAACCACCTTTTCGGTGATCGGGCTGGCCTTCTGGGCTTACCGCGAGAATTACGCGACCCAGCAAGCCCTGAGTGATGCCGATGACCTGCGCTATGAAATCCGCGAAGCCTACAGCCGTCTGGCCGTGCTCAAGGCGGAATGGGCCTATCAGAACCGCCCCGACCGTCTGCGCGATCTGGCAGAGCTCAACTTTGACCGGCTGAACCTCTTGCCGCTGCATCCCGACCAGTTCGGATCTATCGATCAGGTGAGCTACCCGCCGCTGCCAGAACTGCCGCTGTTCGAGATCACCGACGGCGTTGACGTATCCTCGATGGAGGCCCCCGAATGATCCGCACCCCGCTGCGCCCGCTGGCCCGTATTCTTGAAGCCCGTCAAAAGGGCGAAAACCCCGATGCGATCGAGCGCGAGAACAAGCGTATCCGCCACGAGCAGATGCGCGACGCCTCGCGGCAGCGCGCCGAGGGGCGTTTGCTGGTTCTGGGTGTCTTCTTCTTCTGCGCCTTCACCGTTGTGGGTGCGCGTATGGGGGTCATGGCGACCACCGACCCGACAGAGCCGCGCGCGGCGGCCCCGGGTTCCGTGATCTCGGCCACCCGCGCCGATATTGTCGATCGCAACGGCAATCTGCTGGCGACCAACTTTGAGACACATGCGCTTTATGCGCAGCCGCACCACATGATCGACCCGCAGGGGGCCGTGAAAAAGCTGATGGCCGTGTTCCCCGACCTGAACGAGGAACGCCTGCTGCGCGACTTTACCGGCAAGCGCAAGTTCTTGTGGATCAAGAAGAAAATTAGCCCCGAGCAGATGCAGGCCGTGCATGACATCGGCGAGCCGGGCTTGCTGTTTGCGCCGCGTGATATGCGCCTTTACCCCAATGGGTCGCTTGCCGCGCATATCATGGGCGGGGCCAGCTATGGCCGCGAGGGTGTCCATGCCGCCGAGGTGATCGGCGTCGCGGGGGCAGAGAAATACTTTGACGATTATCTGCGCGATCCGGCCAATGGGAACAAGCCGCTGGAACTGTCGATCGACATGACCGTGCAGGCCGCGTCCGAGCGTATTCTCTATGGCGGCATGAAGCTGATGAACGCCAAGGGGGCGACCTCGGTCCTGATGGATGTGCACACGGGCGAGGTGATCAGCGCCGTATCCTTGCCCTCTTTCGACCCCAACGACCGGCCCCATGCCGCCGTCACAGGCGATGCGTCCGACAGCCCGCTGTTCAACCGATCGGTGCAAGGCGTCTATGAGCTTGGCTCTGTCTTCAAGATTTTTACCGCGGCACAGGCGATCGACCTTGGCATTGCCACTGCGGATACGGTGATCGACACCTCTGGCCCGATGAAGGTCGGCGGTTTCCGCATCGGCGAATTCCACGGCAAGAACTACGGCAAGCAGACGGTGACAGGGATCATCGTGCATAGTTCCAACCGCGGGACAGGGCGGCTTGCGCTTGAGATCGGCGCGGAGCGTCAGCAGGAATTCCTGAAAAACCTCGGGTTCTTTGAACCAACCCCCTTCGAGATCGTCGAAGCCTCTGGCGGCAAGCCCTTGCTGCCGCAGCGCTGGCAAGAGCTGAGCACCGTAACCGTCTCTTATGGCCACGGCCTGTCCTCCAGCCCGATGCATCTGGCGGCGGGCTATTCTGCCATCGCCAATGGCGGGCACAAGGTCACCCCGACGCTGCGCAAGCAATCCGGCCCCGTGGTCGGCCCCCGTGTGATGTCTGAACGCGCGGCAGCGGATGCCCGCGCAATGTTGCGTGCGGTGGTGACCGAAGGCACGGCCAGCTTTGCCGAAGTGCCCGGCTACCAGATCGGCGGCAAGACCGGGACGGCGGATAAACCCGGCCCCCGTGGTGGTTATCTTGAGGATACGGTCATCGCGACCTTTGCCAGCATGTTCCCGGCGCATGATCCCAAATACGTGCTGATCGTCACACTGGACGAACCTGTCGAGACCTCGGGCGACAAACCGCGCCGCACGGCCGGTTGGACAGCCGTGCCCGTGGCCGCGGAAATGGTCCGTCGCGTCGCGCCCCTGCTGGGTCTGCGACCGACTGTTGAACCGGACAGCCTCGCTGATATAACGCTCTCCAGCAGCAACTAATATAAAGAGCGTCCCCATGGGCACACAGGCCGTCCCGTTATCCTCCCTTGGTCTGACCGCGAAAGGGGGGGGCAACCCGCCCATTGCAGGTATCAGCGTCGACAGCCGTCAGGTCCAGCCCGGAACCCTGTTCGCCGCCATGCCCGGCAGCAAGGTCCACGGGGCCGAGTTTATCCAATATGCGCTGCGCATGGGCGCGGTGGCGGTGTTGACCGACGCCGAGGGGGCCACGCTGGCCGCTGGCTCGCTGGCACAGGCCGAGGTCGCCCTTGTCGTCACCGATGCCCCCCGCGAGGCGCTGTCGCGCGCGGCAGCCCTGTGGTACGGCGCGCAGCCGCAGACGATGATTGCCGTCACCGGCACCAATGGCAAAACCTCTGTCAGCACCTTTGTGCGGCAAATCTGGATCGAGATGGGGCTGGCGGCTGTCAACCTTGGCACCACTGGCGTCGAAGGCGCATGGACCGCACCGCTGGCGCATACCACGCCCGAGCCCATCACCCTGCACCGCACCCTTGCCGAGGCCTCTGCCAACGGTATCACCCATGCCGCGATGGAGGCGTCGAGCCACGGGCTGGACCAGCGGCGGCTGGATGGCGTCACGCTCAAGGCGGCGGGGTTCACGAATTTTACCCAAGACCATCTCGACTACCACGAGACCTTCGACGCCTATTTCGACGCCAAGGCCGGACTGTTCTCGCGGGTGCTGCCCGAGGACGGCACGGCGGTAATCAATATCGATGATCCCAAGGGGGTCGATATGGTCGCCATCGCACGCGCCCGCGGCTGCGAGGTGATCACCGTGGGGCGCGACGGCGGTGATCTGCATCTGACCGGGCAGCGCTTTGATGCGACGGGGCAGGACCTGCGGTTCAGCTATCGTGGCAAGACCTACCAGAAACGTCTGAACCTCATTGGCGGGTTTCAGGCGGACAACGTGTTGCTCGCGGCGGGGCTGGTGATTGCCTGCGGGGCGGACCCCGCCCATGTGTTCGACACGCTGCCGCATCTGACCACCGTGCGCGGCCGCATGCAGCTTGCCGCAACGCGGGACAATGGCGGGGCGGTGTTTGTGGATTACGCCCATACCCCCGACGCCATTGCCACCGCCCTGCAAGCGATGCGCCCCCATGTCATGGGGCGGCTGGTCGCTATCGTGGGCGCAGGCGGTGACCGTGACCGCGCCAAACGCCCGCTGATGGGACAGGCGGCGGCGGCCCATGCGGATCTGGTGTTCGTGACCGATGACAACCCGCGCTCCGAAGATCCGGCGACCATCCGTGCCGCCGTCATGGAGGGCGTGCCAGAAGCGACCGAGGTGGGCGACCGTGCCGAGGCGATCTTGCGGGGCATCGACGCCATCGGCACGGGCGACGCGCTGCTGATCGCGGGCAAGGGCCATGAAACCGGACAGACCATCGGTGACGATGTGCTACCCTTTGATGATGTGGAACAGGCCAGCGTCGCCGTCGCGGCGCTGGATGGGAGATTGGCATGAGCTTGTGGACAGCAAAAGAGGCCGAAAGCGCCACCGGCGGCCACGCCATCGGGGACTGGACCTGTGACGGCGTGTCGATTGATACCCGTACCCTTGCACCGGGGGATCTGTTTGTCGCGCTGAAAGACGTGCGCGACGGGCATGATTTTGTCGCCATGGCGCTGGAAAAAGGGGCCGGGGCCGCGCTGGTCACCCATGTCCCCGAGGGCGTGGCCGAGGATGCTCCGCTGCTGATCGTCGAGGATGTGCTGAGGGCCCTGGAGGCGCTTGGTGCCGCCGCGCGGGCCCGAACGCAGGCCAAGGTCGTCGCGGTGACGGGCAGCGTCGGCAAGACCTCGACCAAGGAAATGCTGCTTGCGATCTTTGCCGACCAGGGGCGGGCGCATGCCTCTGTGGACAGCTATAACAACCACTGGGGTGTGCCGCTGACGCTGGCGCGGATGCCTGCGGATACAGAATATGCCGTGATCGAGATCGGCATGAACCACCCCGGAGAGATCTCTCCGCTGGCGCAGATGGCCAAGCCGGATGTCGCGATGGTCACCACCGTCGCCGCCGTGCATCTGGAAGCCTTTGCCAATGTCGCGGAAATAGCGGTCGAGAAAGCCGCCGTTTTTGACGGGCTGCAACCGGGGGGCGTGGCGGTGATCAACGCTGACATTGAACACGCCGCGATCCTGATGGCCAAGGCCGTGGATCGCCGCCTGCGCGAGGTCGAATTTGGCGAGCATGGCTATCAGTACAAACTGCTGGACGTGCAGGTGCAGGGCGACACCACCGTCGTGCGCGCCGATGCGGACGGCACGCCGCTGCTGTTCAAGATCGGGACGCCGGGGCGGCATTTCGCGATGAACGCCTTGGGGGCCTTGGCCTCTGCACAGGCCATGGGCGCGGATCTGGCCCTTGCTGCGGCCTCGTTGGGACGCTGGACACCGTATAAGGGGCGCGGCGTGCGAGAGGTCATCCATCTCGACGTGGTCGACACCCATCTGACGCTGAACCTCATCGACGATAGCTATAACGCGAACCCCACGTCGATGGCCGCCGCCCTAGAGGTACTGGCCGCCGCCGAGGTGACCCATGATATCGGCCGCGTCAGCAAGGGACGGCGCATCGCCTATCTGGGGGACATGAAGGAGCTGGGACCGGACGAGATCGCCCTGCACGCAGGGCTCGCGCATCTTGACGCCACCAAAAAGCTGGATGTGATCCACTGTGTGGGCCCGCTGATGAAGTCGCTCTATGACCTGCTGCCGGCGCATCAACGCGGGGAATGGGCCGAAACCGCCGCCGACCTGCTGCCCGCGCTTTCGTCGCATCTGGACAGTGGCGATGTTGTGCTCGCCAAGGGCTCCTTGTCCATGAAACTAGGGCTGATCGTTGACGCGATCCGCAAAATGGGCCATCCGGTCCCGAATGAACGACAGGGCTAAGCCCACAAGATTTTGAGTTAGGACGCGTACGATGCTCTATTGGTTGACCCTCCTGTCAGATGGCGGCGATTTCTTTAACCTTTTCCGCTACATCACCTTCCGCGCCGGTGGGGCCTTCCTGACAGCGCTGGTGTTTGGCTTTCTGTTCGGCAAGCCGCTGATCGCCGTGCTGCGCAAGCGGCAGGGCAAGGGCCAGCCGATCCGCGATGACGGGCCAGAGGGGCATTTCGCCAAGGCGGGCACGCCCACCATGGGCGGGCTCTTGATTGTGGGTGCGCTTGTCACTTCGACCCTGCTCTGGGCGCGCCTCGACAATCCTTATGTCTGGCTCGTGCTTTTCGTGACGCTGTCCTTTGCCCTCATCGGCTTTGCTGACGATTATGCGAAGGTCAGCAAGCAGAACGTCAAGGGCGTCTCAAGCCGTGTGCGGCTGGGCCTTGGGTTTCTCATCGCGCTCATTGCGGCCTATTGGGCCGGACTGCATCATCCGGCAGAGTTGCAATATCAACTTGCGCTGCCGGTGTTCAAGGATGTGCTGATCAACCTCGGCTTTTTCTTTATCCCCTTTGCGATGTTCGTGATTGTGGGCGCCGCCAATGCGGTCAACCTGACCGATGGTCTCGATGGGCTGGCCATCATGCCGGTGATGATCGCCTCGGCGGCGCTGGGCGTGATCGCCTATACGGTGGGCCGCGTCGATTTCACCGAGTATCTGGGGCTGCATTACGTGCCGGGCACGGGCGAGATCCTGATCTTTGTCGCGGGGCTTGTCGGCGGTGGTCTGGGGTTTCTGTGGTATAACGCTCCGCCTGCGGCGGTTTTCATGGGGGATACCGGGTCTTTGGCCTTGGGTGGTGCGCTGGGGGCGATTGCGGTCGCCACCAAGCACGAGCTGGTGCTGGGCATCGTGGGCGGCCTCTTTGTGGTCGAGGCGCTCTCGGTCATCATTCAGGTGCTCTATTTCAAACGCACCGGCAAGCGGGTGTTCCTGATGGCACCGATCCACCACCATTACGAGAAAAAGGGCTGGGCCGAGCCGCAGATCGTGATCCGCTTCTGGATCATC